>SLTF01000128.1 GCA_007130025.1 Spirochaetales bacterium
CTCCTCGATCTGGGCATCTCGATGTACCATTTCCGGATGTCCGGTCGTGGGTTTTCGTTCGCGGGGGAGGAGCGGTTGGATATGCGTTTGGATGAGGCGGTCGGTCTGAGCGCCGCCGATATCGTCAATGGGTGGCCGGAACGCCAGATAGCCGATCTCATCTTTGAGTTTGGTGAAGAGCGCCTCTCGCGGCGGATTGCCGCGGCCATCTGTCGCGAGCGTCGACGTGAGCCCATTCATACCGCGCACCAGCTGTCCGAAATTGTCTTTTCTTCGGTTCCCGTTTCCTACCGCCATGGTCGGATCCATCCGGCAACGCGCACGTTTCAAGCCCTGCGAATCGTGGTAAACGACGAGCTCAGCCGTCTGCAGCGGGTACTCTGCGCCGCGATTCGCCGCCTTGCTCCCGGCGGGCGACTCGGGGTGATCTCGTTTCACTCGCTGGAAGATCGAATCGTAAAGCAGACCTTTCGCGCATTCAGCGTGGGCGCCCCGGAGAAACAGTGTACGGACGCAGACCACTCGCCGATGAGTAAAGAAGGGCGACGCAGCGGGTACTCCGCTTCGAGCTCGGTGAACGAGGTTGGTGTTGATTTGCCGGTTCGTATTTTGACCAAGAAGCCGCTGGTACCCAGCGACCAGGAGTGTCGGGAGAATCCCGCATCGCGAAGCGCGAAGTTTCGGGTTCTGGAAAAGACGGTGGATCAGGATGACATGAATCAGCTGTTTGCTTCGGGTAAAGGGTGGGAAACGTGAATCGTTTTGTTGTTCTGCTGGTTGCGCTGTCCATCCCTCTTCTGTTGCTGCTGAACTCCTGGCAGGCGTATCGCTACGAAGCGCTTACGCGCGAAACCGTGCGTCTCGAGCGGCACCAGCACAGCGTGATCGAGGAACAGAAGCGTGCCGTTGCGGCGCTGTCGGTATTGCGGTCGCCGTCGCGGGTCAGAACCATCGCTCGAGAGCAGCTTGACCTCGAGCGTGTTGACGTCGGTCGAATTTATACCATTCACCTCGGGTCGGGGAGATAGCATGGGGCTTGATCGGCTCTCGATTCGTGACATCTGCTCGATTACCGGTGCCCGCCGGCACGGCGTGAGCGACCAGCGCTTTCCCGCAATTGTTGTTGACTCACGAGAGGTGACGCCGGGGGCGCTCTTTGTTGCGCTTCCGGGGGAGCGAACCGATGGCCACTTGTTTGTCGAGCAGGCTCTCGACGCCGGCGCGGCCGGGGCGCTCGTCGCTCGTTCGGCTCGTGATCGGTATCCCGGCCCGAACGCCCTGGTTCACGCGCGGGCGGACAAAACCATCCTCGAAGTGTCCGAGACGCTTCCGGCACTCCAGGCGATGGCTGCGGCCTACCGGGATTTGATGGATTCGGTGACCGTGGTTGGAATCACCGGGAGCAACGGCAAGACAACGACGAAAGAGCTGATCGGCGCGGTGGTTCAAGCGGCGCATCCCGCGTTTGTGACCCGCGGAAATCTGAACTCAGATATCGGGCTCCCACTCTCCCTCTTCGGCATGGAACCCGAACATCGCTACGCGGTGCTGGAGATGGGAATGAACCGTGTTGGGGAGATGCGGGAGCTGGCCAGGATGGCTCGACCCGACGTTGCGGTGATCACCAACATCGGAACTGCCCATATCGGAAACATCGGCTCGATCGAGGGGATTGCTGAAGAAAAAAAAGCGATCACCTCGGAGTTCAGCGGCAGTGAACGGCTGCTGATCTGGGAGGATGAACCCCACTTCAAGCGGCTGGCTCGAAACGTTCGCGGAACGGTAGAGCCCTACGGTCCGCGTTCGACCCCGGGATGGGAGCGGTTCGAGGACCACGGGGTTCTGGGCTCGACCCTCTCCTGGAGAGGCCAGGCCATCAGACTGTCGCTGTGCGGTGCGCACAGCGTGCGAAACGCCATTGCCGCCATCCACATTGGGGTACTCTTCGGCATTGCCGACGAAGCGATCGTGGCCGGAATCGAGTCGGTGCAGCCACTCTTCGGGAGAGGACAGATCCTTCGGGGACGGGTGACCACCATCCTCGACTGCTATAACGCCAATCCTGAATCAATGGGAGAAGCGCTTCGTCTGCTTGATGCGGCGAGCACGTCCGGCCGGCGGATTGCGATACTGGGCGCAATGAAAGAGCTCGGGGAGCTGACCGACGGCGCGCATCGTTCGGTGGTTGCCCTGGCAATGGGAATGCCTCTGGATCGCGTCTTCCTGGTCGGCAGCGAGTTTTCGGACGCTACGCCGTTGGATGACTCTCGGTTTCGGCACTTCGGTGAGGTGGAAGAGCTGCGCGCTGCGCTTCCGGCCGAAATCCGGAACGGCGACACCGTTCTGATCAAGGGAAGCCGCAGCCTGGCGCTGGAGCGGCTGGTGCCGCAGCTTGAGGCGGGAGAGGAGTAGGGATGTTTTACCGATTTGTCTATCCGCTGGTGCGGTTCTTCACCCCGTTCAATGTGTTTCAGTACATAACCTTTCGTGCGGCTTACGCGGCGATTACTTCCCTGCTCATCTGCTTTCTCTTTGGTCCGACGGTTATCGCGTTTCTGCGTCGCAAGGAGGCGGGGGAATCGATTCGGGCTGACGGCCCCCAGACCCACCAGGTGAAATCGGGGACCCCCACGATGGGTGGGTTGCTGATGATTCCCGCCATTGTGTTGTCGTCCATTCTCTGGATGGACGTGGCGAGCTACTACACCTGGGCGGTGGTGTTTACGGTTCTGGGCTTTGGGTTGATCGGTTTCATCGATGACTATCTCAAACTCTATCGTCGCAACTCCGACGGAATGCGCGCGGGAGTAAAGATTGCGGGTCAGACGATCGTGGCGCTGATCGTGACGCTCTGGCTCTACGGCCGCGGCTCCGCGGTGACCACCCAGCTCTATTTCCCCTTCTTCAAGGATCCGTTGATCGACCTTTCGATTCTCTATATTCCATTTGGCGTATTTCTTCTGGTTGGCTGTACCAACGCCGTGAACCTGACCGACGGCCTCGATGGTCTCGCTACCGGATTGGTGATCATGGTTGCGCTGACGTTTGCGGCTCTCGCCTACCTGGCGGGCCGGGTTGACTTTGCCTCCTACCTGCAGATCGTCTTCGTCCCCAGCGGCGGGGAGCTTGCCATTTTCTGTCTTGCGGTGGTTGGCGCGTGCGTTGGCTTTCTCTGGTATAACGCGCATCCCGCCGAGATCATGATGGGAGACACGGGGAGTCTTGCTCTCGGTGGGGCCATTGGCGTTGTTGCGATGACCATTAAAAAAGAGATTCTCCTGGTGGTGATTGGCGGGGTTTTTGTGCTTGAAGTGCTCTCGGTCATTATTCAGGTGGTTTCGTATAAGACGCGCAAAAAGCGGGTCTTCCTGATGGCTCCGATTCATCATCACTTTGAACTGATGGGTTGGGCCGAATCCAAGGTGGTCATGCGTCTGTGGATCCTCGGCGGGCTCTTTGCCATTCTGAGTCTCTCGACGCTGAAAATACGATGATGGAACGATTTGCAGCCGAACGGATAACTTCACGCCACACCGATCTCGTCTTTCTGGCCGTTCTGGTTCTCCTGCTCGGCACGGGCACGGCGATGCTGTTTTCGTCATCCTACTTCCGTGCTGAGAATCTGTTCTCTGATCCATTTTACTTTTTCCGACGGCAGTCATTCTGGGTTGTGCTTGGAGCAGTTGCCGCAATCATCGCGACACGAATCTCGCTGGATCTTGTTCAGCGCTGGGTCCCCGTCCTGCTCTTCACCACCCTCGGGCTGATGGTGCTTACCTTCGTTCCCGGGATTGGGGTGCGGTTTCTGGGCGCTCGCCGCTGGGTTTTCCTCTTTGGTTACTCGTTTCAGCCGTCCGAGCTGGTCAAGTTGACGCTGATTGTCTATCTGGCCTTCATTCTGAGCCGAAAACAGGCGCAAATTGACGATCCGGTCAACGCGCTGCTCCCACCGGTCATTGTTGTGGGCCTCTTCGTGGCGTTGATCTATCTTCAGAACGATTTTTCGAGCGCCGTCTTTGTGATGGTGGTCTCCATGGCGATGTTTTTCATCGCCGGTGTGCCCATTCGGTACTTTCTCAGCCTTGGGGCAATGCTTGCGCCGTTGTCCGTTCTCATGTTGCTGACCCGCGAACACCGGGTGCTGCGCGTGATGGCCTTCCTGGAGCCGGGACGGGATCCCAGTGGAGCAGGGTACCAGGTACTCACTTCGCGGGCGGCGCTGGTCTCTGGAGGATTGTGGGGCGCCGGTGTCGGGGGAAGCGTGCGGAAGCTGGGCCGGCTTCCGGAAGCGCACTCCGACTTCGTCTTCGCCGTGATTGCCGAAGAGCTTGGTTTTGTTGGCGTCTTTCTGGTTGTCGCGCTCTTCGGCATGCTGGCCTGGCGAGGCTACCGGATTGCCTTTCGTTCCCGCGACCGATTTCACTCGTTTCTGGCCTTTGGATTGACGTCGAGCATTTTTCTCCAGGCGTTGCTCAACATGGCGGTGGTATCCGGAATGGTCCCCGCCACCGGGGTGCCGCTTCCGTTCTTTTCCTCGGGTGGATCGTCGGTGTTTGTCACCCTCGTCATGTGCGGGCTCCTGTTGAACGTTTCGCGGCGAATCGATGCCTCGCAGGAGGTTGGGCATGGCTGACGCCGTACTCTCCGCGCGGCGAAACCGCGCCGCGAGCAGAAGCGGCCGTGGCGCCCGCATGAACCCGGCAATTCTGGGAGCCATCGTAGTGCTCGTGGTGCTGATAGGCGCGGAGCTGCTCTTCCAGTTAGTATTGAAAGATCGGTTCACCGTGAAGCGGGTGAGCGTTGAGAGCGAGCTGATCATTCCCAATGAGCGGTTGCTGGAGATCGCCGGAATTTCGGGGGCGGAGCACTTCTTCTCGCTCGATATCGGGGCGATACAGGCCAACCTCGAGGCGTACCCACTCATTCGTGCCGCCCTGGTTGAGAAGGCGTTTCCCGATACGGTGAGAATATCGCTGACCGCACGGAAGCCGCTTGCGGTGAGTTTTGTTCGAATCGACGGGCGCAGCGTTCCGGTCATGTTTGACGAAGAGGGCGTTATCTTCCAGGTTGGAGGCGCCCCGGCGGACTGGGATCTTCCGGTGATCTCGGGGCTTCAGCTGCAGAGCGTCCGCCCGGGAGTGGTGCTTCCGCCGATGCTTCACGGTTTTCTGGCGGATCTTCGCGCCCTGCAGCTTGCTTCGCCCACGCTGTTTCGGCAGTTTTCGGAGTACCGCATTGTCCGGCGAGGCGACCACGATTTTGACGTGCTGGTCTATCCGGTCGGTCATCCGGTTCCGGTGCGAATTGGATCCGCTATCGACGAACGGTTGAGCAAGTACATCGTGATGGTGCTGGATGTTCTCCAGCGTGAAGGGCGGTTGGCGGCAATTGCGGAGCTCGATTTCCGCGCCGGTGAAGTGGTCTACCGATTGAGGGGGGAGTGAGTGGCCTCGGACGACATGATCGTCGGTCTTGACATCGGCACCACCACGGTGACCGCGGTGATCGGCGAATACGACGAGAACGACACGCTGCGGATTATCGGCGTCGGCCGGTGTCCCTCTCAGGGGCTGCGGCGTGGGGTAGTAATCAACATCGAGAGCACCCTGAAGTCGGTGAATGCGGCGGTTGAGGCCGCCGAGCAGATGGCTGGGCGCGAGGTCGAGAGCGTGGTCACGGGCATTGCCGGGGGACACATCGAAGGTCTCAACTCGCGTGGTGTGGTTGCGGTGACCGGCAAGGGGCGAGAAATCACCCAGAACGACGTCAATCGCGTGATCGACGCCGCACGCGCCGTGGTAATCCCCATGGATCGTGAGGTTCTGCACGTCATCCCGCAGGAGTTCATCGTTGACGATCAGGGCGGGATCCGCAATCCCCTGGATATGATCGGGGTCCGTCTTGAAGCCGAGGTGCACATCATCACCGGTTCGGTTACGTCGGCGCAGAATCTGGTGAAGTGCATCAACCGCTCCGGCTTCAAGGTGGAAGACATCGTGCTTCAGTCGCTGGCGGCATCACGGGCAGTACTCTCGCGGGATGAGCAGGAACTTGGGGTCCTTCTCATCGACCTCGGCGGGGGAACCACCGACGTGTTGCTGCATCTCGAAGGCGCACCGTATTACACCAGCGTGCTTCCCATCGGGGGTGCCCAGGTCACCTCCGACCTCTCGATCGTGCTCAAGACCCCGATCGACGCGGCGGAGCGCATCAAGTGTGAAGCAGGGTGCTGTTTCCCGGCGATGGTCGACGAGGGGGAACCGGTCATCATTCCCGGTGTGGGCGGGAGACCACCGCTGGCAGTGAGTCGAAAGCAGATTGCCGACATCATCGAACCACGAATGGGGGAGATCTTTGCGATGGTGCGTGACCGGCTGGACAAGAAGGGGTTGATGCGCCACCTCGCCGGTGGGGTCGTGCTCACCGGCGGCGGAGCGCTCTTAAGCGGCGCTGCCGAACTGGCACAGGAGATCTTTGAGACCGCCGCACGAGTTGGCCAGCCGGGTAACCTCGGCGGGGTGACGCAGCATTATCAGAGCGCGGAATACTCAACCGCGATAGGGCTGTTGCTCTACCGCGACGCGGTACTCTCCGCGTCGGGACGGGAATCGCACCGCAAGGAGAAGGTTCCTGGAGTCTTTGACGGACTGAGAAAGTGGATGAGAAACTTTTTTGAATAGAGTCGGAATCGAACGCGGACGGACACCGACTGCAGACCGGTAGCCGCCGCATAACACCTTGGGAGGGGATATGAAGTTCGAGATCATCGAAGAGCAAGCGTCGTTGCAGGATTCCTACGGGAGCCCAACGGTCATTAAGGTCATCGGAGTAGGCGGTGGGGGAAGCAATGCGGTGAACCGCATGATTGCTGCCGGACTCACCCACGTAGAGTTCCTGGCCGTCAATACCGACCTGCAGGCGTTGCAGCTTTCGAACGCCGAAACGAGACTGCCCCTGGGAAGCAAGCTTACCGGCGGCCTCGGTGCCGGCGGGAAACCCGAGGTTGGCGAGAAGGCGGCGCTTGAGGACAAGGAAGAGATCCAGAACATCATCCGGGGCGCCGACATGGTGTTCATCACTGCGGGAATGGGTGGCGGAACCGGGACCGGTGCGGCGCCCATCATCGCCGAA
>SLTF01000205.1 GCA_007130025.1 Spirochaetales bacterium
CTTGCGTTTCAACACCTTGATTTCTCATCCGCTTCGGCGGTGATGATCATACTTCTGGTTTTCAACGTACTGATAAGCGCAGCATCGCTCCGCGCCTCAAAGGTGTAGGTATGAGTGTCTCAGGCAAGATGACCGCAAAAAAATGGCTCGCGTGGGTACCGTTTCTCATCTTTCTGGTATGGACGCTGCTTCCGCTTCTGTGGAGCTTTTCTTCCACGTTCAAGACACCTCTGGAGATCTACCAGCGTCCGCCGTCATTCCTCCCCAACGCTTTTCTGGTAGACAGCTATCGTGCAGTGTTTCAATTCCCGAACTTTTTCACCTATCTGATGAACAGCGTCCTGCTCGCTATCGGGTCCACCCTCATGGCGATTGCCGTCAGTTCGCTCGCAGGATACGCATTTGCCCGGTACGCGTTTCGCTTTCGTCACGTGCTTCTCATGATCGTACTGGTGCCCCGGATCCTCCCGCGCGCCGCACTCGTGGTACCACTGTACCAGCTGTTCGCCCGGATCGGCATCCTTGATACCTACGCAGTGCTCCTAATCAGTTATACGGCAACGGCCGTCCCGCTGGCGACATGGATTCTCGCCGGGTTCTTCAAGGGAATCCCGGAATCACTGGAAGAATCGGCTCGACTCGATGGCGCCGGGTTGATTGCGATCCTCTTTCGAATCGTCCTGCCGGTCGCGCTCCCCGGACTGATCACGGTGATCGTCGTTTCGGCCGTGCAGTCGTGGAACGAGTTCCCGTTTGTCCTTGCTTTCACCAACTCACCGCGACTTCGGACCCTTCCCTACCAGCTGTACCTGCTTCGGGATACCCTCGGAATCGAAGACTGGCCGCTGATCAACGCCTTTTCGATCGTAACGATCGTTCCCATCGTGACAGTCTACCTGGTGTTTCAGAACCGCGTCATCAACGGGCTGGTGGGGGGGTCTACCAAGGGATAGCGGTTTTCTGCCCCACGTGCCGACTCCGCGGGAACCGGATCTGAGCGATCAGAGGGTCATTCCATCGAACACAGCGCGTGATTGATGTCGCGAAGTTTCGGATAGATATCTGCGTAGACTTCGCGCAACCGGTTGTAGGTTGCGCGATTCTTCTCGCTGGGCTGGAAGCGCTGCTGCAACCGAAACGTTGATCGTGATGCATCGACCATGTCGCGATACACGCCTGTTCCTACTCCCGCGAGCATCGCGGCGCCAAGCGCCGTCGACTCGCTGACGTCAGGAATATTCACGGTCAATCCGGTCACGTCCGCCTTTAGCTGTTGCCAGAAGTGATTTCGCGCGCCGCCTCCGACGGTGTGCAATGCGGTCACTCGTGCACCAAAACTCGTCTCGACGGCATCAAGCAGATTTCGAAGCTCCAGGCAAAGCCCTTCAAACACGGCGCGTACCAGATGGGCTCGGGAGTGATCGGCGCATAGTCCGACGAAGGCGCCTCGTGCACCGGGATCCCAGATGGGGGCCCCGGCGCCAAGAAGGTGCGGCACGAAACAGAGCCCGTTACACCCGGGGGGGATCGATCGCGCAGCCTCGATCAGTCCAAGGTACCCCTCCGGCGAACCTTTTGTGCTCTCCGTCCAGATGCTGCGAAGCACCCATTCCACGGAAGCACCCGACGCGAGAATCCCTCCCATCGTTGCGTACCGGGAGGGATCGAGAAAAAAGCCAACCCGCATGCCGTTCGGCCGGCGCGGACGGGGCTTGTCCGGCGGCAGCAGGGTCATGATGCTCTCCACGGTTCCCGACGAGTCGAGTACCACGTCGTCGATCAGTGCCCCCGCCGCAAGAAAGGCGCAGTGATGGTCGTGCCCGCCCATCACCACCGGTGTTCCCTGCGACAGACCGGTCTCTCGCGCTGCAACCGCAGTCACGCCGCCGAGCATTGTCCCCGCGGCAAGAATCGGCGGAAAAAGTGATGTCGACAGGCCCATCGCTTCGAGAACCTCGGACGACCACCGCCGCCCGTCGAGCTCGTACGCCAGTGTGCGAGAAGCCTGGCTGTAATCGGTCGCGATCTCACCGGTAAGTCGGTAGTTGACGTAATCGGCGATCGGAAGCCACGTAGTGACCCTGGTGTACCGTTCGGGTTCGTTGTCCCGGATCCAGGCGATCTTGGGGACGGAAAAAATGGGGTTCGGATCGAGGCCGGTGAGCTCGTAGAGACGACCGGGTCCGATCAGTTGATCCATCTGTTGGGCCTGGGATGCCGTACGCGGATCGTACCACGGTATCGCGGGATACACCGGCATTCCCGTTGCGTCGAGAGGAACCCCCGTTTCGGTCATACTACTGACGGAAAGCGCTGTCACCCCAGGGATCTGATACCGTTGTGACAGTTGCATCAGCAGGGTACACACCATCTTCCACAGCTCTTCAGGATCGTAGTATTGACCATTATGGTCGTTGTGAACTGCGGCAGGAGTATCCACAGAGCCAATCAGTCGTCCGTCCGGATGAAAAGCGGCGACCTTCCAATTCGTCGTTCCAATGTCAACGGCGACGAGCGTCTCCATATTCACAGCCCGCACTCGGATACCGAGACGTCGGTCATGCCAGTTCCGGTTGCTTCATCGTCAGATGAACAGCGGCCGTTCGAAATGTTCGTGGAAGTGCGAGAACCGTGGGTGATGAGCCAACGAATCGCTTCTTCGCGTCTTCGAGGGCTTCCTCGAAGGTCGCTCGTGTCTGCATCCCCATTGCCCGTGC
Organism: Spirochaetales bacterium; assembly: GCA_007130025.1. Lineage (GTDB taxonomy): Bacteria > Spirochaetota > Spirochaetia > DSM-27196 > PWMO01 > PWMO01. The sequence continues at coordinate 2,718 of SLTF01000205.1, forward strand.
GTACCCAGGTTCATAAGCCCCCACAAGGTAGATCGCCGCGCAGTGCAGTTCGGCGATATGGCCGCAGCTCACCATGGAAAACGCGTGGTACGGATGGTACCCGTAGTTGAACCGATACCGCTTGATGAACTCCTCGTTCGCACAGAAATATTCTCCGTGTTCAGCGAGGTCCGGCAGCGTATAGTGATAATCGCGCTGGTAGAGTTCAAACAGTTCACGGTATCCCGTGAACTCTTCGTCGTGAAAGTACCCGTTGCAAATCGACGAGCAGATAACCACGCTTCGCTCCGACAGCACTCGTCGATGGCGGATGACATTGGCAGCGATCGCCTGCAGGATCAGAATGGGATTGGTTCCGTGACCGTTGCCGTAGTGGAACGCCTGCGGCATTCCAAATACCATCACATCGAAGGGCTCTTCCGCCCACGGGACATAGGTGCGTCTGTCGGCAACCTCCCAGGATACCGGCTGCATCGCGACACCGTGCCCCGCGAACACGGCAATTTGTCGCGCGTTGGTATCGAGTACTGCGTCAACAAGGAAAAACGGTTTCCCCATCTGCGACTCCATGTGCTGTCCGATGGCGTCAAACTTTCGCCGCATGAGGCTTGTCGAGTTCACCGGGGTAAAATCCGCACGGTGCATCACGTCCGGCACATGGTGAGCCGAAATCGTTCGCCAGTGGGTGATTCCGGTCGCCACGTGTTTGTATCCGCCGGAGTATCCTCCGTAGGGGTTCCCCATGGTATGTCCCACTGCGATCGTCAGATCGGCTTCAAACGCCGTCTTATTCATAATGACGTGATCGTTCAGTTCATCGTGGCCAAGGTCGACCAGATTCTCCCAGTCTTCCGAATCGTGATTCTTGATTTGATTCGACCACCAGAATTGATCGAACACGCGATCGCCAAGAATCGCCCGGATTTCGTTTTTGGTGTTCTTGCGGTGCAGACCGTTGGAGCAGATCAGCGTGATGTCCTGGGGACGGACGCCGGCAGCGTAGCACTCGTCGAGCAGAATCGGAATCGCCACCTTGCGATGGCTCGTATCCTGAAAGCCGCCTTTCACGCGATCGGGAAACACAATACAGACACGGGAGTCTGGACCCACCAGATCCTGAATCGGCTTCATGCCGATGGGACTTCGAATCGATCGCCGGGTTGCTTCCTCGATCTGGTCATCAGGAATGCACGGGGGATCCGCCACGGTATCTCCAGGGACGAAAACCCGAGTCGAGTCGGGAAGCTCTGCACTCATCATCCCCTGCCCGTACTCAAAATCAATGTTCATGTTCACTCCCTTTATTTTCGTCGCCCTACGATGTTAGCATGCCCGAAGAATGCGGTCAACGTCGAGTACGTGGACCTACGTTCAAGGAACAGGCATCGTGTTCCGATTCCAGGGCTTGGGCTTAAACGGTATTCCGGGTAGAATGCCGTCACGGAAAGGTAGTTCGTAGTTCTTCGCACACGGATACACCATGGAACGGATTGAACTAACAGAAAACCAGCGATGCGTACTCACGCTCCTACAGAAGATGGGACCGCTGTCGAAGGGCGATCTTGCCGAGCGCGGAGCCATGGGGTGGGCAACCGCCGTAAAGGTCATCAGTCAGCTGAGTGAGCAAGGGATGGTTGACCGTCTCGGCACCGTCCGTGGAGATCCAAGAAAGAAAGGTAAGCGAGCGTATCTGTACGGGCTGAGTCACGACTTGCCTTTGGCGATTGGCGTCGACGTTGAGTACCGCACCACCTCTATGGTACTCACGAATCTCCATGGCGACATTCTCGCGCACGCAACGACGGCCACCATCGCGCCATCATCTGACACCGAGGTCTGGCGGTTCCTCGCCGAAACGATCGGGTCGTTTCTTCGTGACCATTGCGAGGGGCGAGCCGTTCACGGTGTCGGAATCGGTGTTCCGATGATCGGATTCTTGTCTCATTCGCAAGTTGATAACTTGCGGTCGATGCGCGATCTGGAAATCACGCTCAGCGCACAGTTGGCGCTCCCGGTGAGCGTGCGTGACAATACGAAAAGCTACGCACTCTTTGAACAGTGGCGCAATTCGTCGTTTGAGTCTGATGATTTCATCTTTGTCTCCATTCGAACCGGTATCGGAACCGGCGTATTTTACCACGGAGAGCTTTACCTCGGCGGAACAGGCCTTCCAGGCGAAATCGGGCATATCCAGACCGTCGATTCCGGGGGCCTACCGTGTCGATGCGGCAAACAAGGATGCATGGAGACGGTAGTCGGCCAAAGAAACCTGTATCGCGCCTACTGCCAGGAAGTTCTCCACGACGAAGCTCTCGCACAACAGTCCGAGCAGGCTGGGCAGGAAGTGCTGTCCGAAGCGCTGTTCGACTTATTCCGCCGAGCTCGAGCCGGTGAGACGGGATCACGTGAGATTGTTTGCCGGGCAGCGGATCACCTTGGGCGTAGCCTCGCGTCCGCGATTCTGGTCCTTGATATCTCCAACATCATCATCAGCGGTCATTTTGGTGACGATGGCGTACTGATTGAAGACCTGCTACGCACCAATCTCTCGGCAAAACTCCTGCGAGGCTCGTCGTTCTCAGTACGGTACGTGCCGTTCGATCACCTTGGGCACGTTCGGGGCGCGGCACTGCTCGTTCTGAAGGATTTTCTCATCGATATACGGTCGAATCACGAACATGGATAGCTCCGGTAACCGCAGTCCTGCAATCACAATCAGCGCTTCAGTGTCAAATTGACAGCAGAACGGGACTGTGCTAACGTCACAGTACGATGCAAAAGAATTCCAGATCTCTGTTCTTCGTCAACTTGAAACGGTTTGATGTCCCCCGCTCGCGAGGTGGAATCTGTCCTGAGCAGAACCCGTCGGATTGGATACGATCCATAATCGACAAAATCACGGAGCTGGGTCTCGGCCGTCTCCAGGACGTTGACTTGGTACTCCTCGTCCCCGAATCCTTGCTGATCCCCTCTGTCGAGGCACTCGCCGACCTGAAACGCGAGGAAGTGGAGCACATCAGCATCGGCAGCCAGACGGTGTATCGAGATGATTGCACACCCGGTGGAAACTTCGGTGCCTTCACTTCCAACCTCCCAGCGTCCGCTGCACGCGCTTCAGGTGCCGCATGGTCGATGATCGGTCACTCCGAAGAGCGCCGGGACAAGCTCGGGATCATCGCGTCGTACGATCCCTCGGTTGTGTCCGAGCACGGTGCATCTGCACGGGCGGGGCGTTGCGTTGATGAGATGATAGGAAATGCAGTCGCTCGAGCTCTGGATTCCCCGCTTCATGTGCTGCTCTGCGTAGGTGAGACCAGCGATCAACGGGGAACCGGATCCTTCGAACAGCAACAACCTAGGATTGTTGATACCCTGCGATCACAGCTGTCGTTGGGTCTCAGCTCGATCCCGGGTGACCGGGCGGCAGAGCGGAAGGTAGTCATCGGGTACGAGCCAATCTGGGCCATCGGCCCGGGGAAAACCCCGCCCGATCCCGGCTACGTCTCCTTTGTGGCGCAAAGCATCAAGGCGATCACCCAGGAAATCGTGGGATCTCCACTCCCGGTTGTGTACGGCGGCGGGCTCAAAAGCGAAAATGCGAGAGCCTTTGGAGAGATTCAAGAGCTGGACGGCGGCTTGGTTGCTCTCACCACGTTCAGCCCTCCCCTCGCGTTTGAACCCGAGGGGCTGAACACGATCATGGACCAGTTCCTCGGCGGTCGAAAGCGCAACTCCTGAACGGAAAGAGGCTCGGTGCCCTACAGCGCCGCTACCGTCCTACGCTAAAAATCCCGCTGGTGACCGCTATCCCGCGCCCGCCACTCTCACCTACTGCGTCGCAATCCCCAGCAGGTCCGCCACCGCTTCCAGCCGCTCGGCGTGGTGCCCCTCGCAGAGCGAGATGTGGTGGGGCATGCCGGAGCGCACCAGGTAGAGAAAGAAATCATTCACGTCCACGTCGTCAAAGGCCACCAGCCCGTTGGTTCCCATCAGCGGGCGGCGCGGCTCGACGCTGACCCCTTCCATCACCGCCATCTTCAGGCCGTCCGGTCCGCGCCAGATGCGAAAGAGCGTCACGTCCATGTCGGGCCGCAGGATCGACTCAACCACCGCGGGCTTGGGCACGTTGAAATGGCGCGCAACCACGGGTCCGCCCGGCGAGCCGACCGGTGGTGAGAGCGAGAACGGCAGGTTGCCCGCGTGCCAGAGGGTGATGGTGCTCTCGTCGTGTCCGAGCCAGTCGGAAATGTAGCAGCGGCCCATGCCGAGCGCCTCGGCGAGCCAGGAACCGATCGCGCCGTAGGAGTCACCCTCCATCGAGATGGCGTAGCCCTCTTCGGTGAGACGGGTCATGGCGAGGTAGGGCCACTGGCCATACTCGTTGGGAA
>SLTF01000162.1 GCA_007130025.1 Spirochaetales bacterium
ACACCCAGGGTCTGGCTGTAGTGTGACCGTCCGTCTACCGCCGTGAAGGTGTCGGGGTCTTCTTCCTGGGTGAAGGTGAGTACGTGGACTGTGCCACCGTACCCCAGCTGCGGAGTAACAATGAAGGTGCGGCTGACCGGGAGCGCGTAGCCTGCCGTCAGCATCCAGCCAAACTCCCACAGAGTCTCGACTGAACTGGTGTCGTTGGGAATGTGGTACAACCCTTCCACGCCAAGGCCGAACCGAATCGGCGCGAGCGCGCGGTTGCGTTGAAACCCCGGAACCAGTACATCAAACTTCGCTCCCACCCCGATGCCAAGACGTGAGAACTCGCCGTATCGCTCAATCGGCAGGGAGGCGTTGGCCGAAAGCTCCATGCTGTGGATAATTCCCGTTGACCCGGAACGAAATCCGTCACCGTCAAAGCGAAACGACTGCGGCCGGTCGCCCACAAGGGTTGATGCGGGCTGGACTTCCGACTCAGCCGCGATTGCCAGCCCCAGCTGGTAGTGCCGTTCCGTTATCCGCTCGTCCGGCAGTTCCGCTCCAAAGCCCCCAACTCTCACCTGAGCATTTGGATCCAACTCAACCAACGCGTCGGCCAGCCCAATCACCTCTCTGCGCGTGGCGGGCGTGGGAAGATCCCGATCGGTGAACTCGGCCTGATCGTATACGACGGCGATTCCTTCGCTGGTCAGGACCACCGGCAGATCACCGACGGGTGCACCGCTTCGCTGCTGTTCCTCTCTCAGCGCCGCGCGAACCGCGGCTACGCTGGTAACCAAACTGTCAACCACAAAAACCGTAGCGCCGGGCGCCTTCCAGTCGGTGTACTGTTTCCACCACACCGATTGCGGCGCTGTCGCACCTTCGTCGACTTGATCAAAGACCGAAATCTCGACCCGCCGGTTGAGGGCCCGCCCCTCGGGGGTGTCGTTATCCGCGATGGGCTCGTTTTCTCCGCGACCCACCGCGGTGATGAGGTTTCGCTGGAAGAAGCCGGTTGCCACCATCGCGTCAGCCACCGCCTGAGCCCGCTGCTGAGACAGCACGGTGCCATCGTCGGGATCGTCCGGCACCTGCGCGGTGTGCCCTTCGACGCGAAGGTTTCGGTCAGAGAAGCGCTGGAGTACCCGAGACAAACTGGCGATTTTCTCACCCGTCTCAGGCGTGATCTCGGGGGAGTCGGGAGGAAACTGAAGATCGCGGTAGATGATCGAGATGGTATTTCCCACAACCTCTACCGAAAAATCCGTAAGCCCTTCATCCGCGGCCGCGGTTTCTACTTCCTGCACCAGCAGAGCAAGACTCACCGCCTCCCAGTCCAGGGGACGGTGCTCATCTACCAGTTGGACCCGCGTCGGCTGTTGCGCCCACGCCGGCTGCCCGGCCAGCATAAGCACGAGCAGACCGACCCACGCAATCGCGCGGGTTACACGTTTTTTCATGAATCTTTCCCTCCGAATTGCTGATTACTGCTATTAGAATTCGCGATTCTGCTTATGCCAAAAAACGTATACCAATGAATACTCCGATAGTCAACATGCGTCGCATAATTTTTCAACAAATGTCGTGGGAAAACGCGTCAGATGTCGCAATTTGATCATGCGACTTGCAGTTTTGCTACCAATGGGTACAAAGCTCTGCTACACTCAAACCATATGCGCGGCTCAACAAATAAGCATCAACTGCGATCGGATAAGACCTACCGTTCGATCATTGATACTGCCTACCGGCTCTACCTGGAAAACGGTATTGAAGCCACGACAATTCAACGCATTGCTCAAGAAATCGGAGCTCACAGAACGACCGTGTACCGGTACTTCAGCTCTCAGGTCGATATTGGCTTTGCCGTAGCCGAACAGCTCAACGACGAGCTTCTGGAGCGCTACTTCGGCGGGCTTGAGTTAGAGATGCAAGACGCCGGTAACGCGTGGGATAAGTTGTCGGCCATGATACGCGTTGGGAACCGGATGTGTCGCGAGACGCCCGATGCCATGAAATTCTTCGCGCTCTTTGACGCATACTTGGACATTCTCCCGGATAATGCAAAGCTTGGTATGGAGTTCAACGAACTGCTCGCCGAGACCGAATTGATTAAACTGATGACGGAACTGATTGAAGAAGGCAGGCAGGACGGATCGATCCGCTCGGATGTAGATCCAAAACTCATGGCCGTAGCGCTGCGACAGAGCTTCATGACCCTTTGGAATCGTATCGTTCTCTGGCGCGAGGGGTTAGGTCAAGCGTACGACATTGTGAATCCAGAAGACCTGGCCGATGTATTGCACGGCTCAACCCTTGAGGGGATTCGCGCCCGGAACTAAGGGGTAGCTACAAGCCTCAATGCTCCAGAAAGCTGTAGGAGTTCTTGTTGCCGAACACGATGTGATCCAGCACGCGTATGCCCAAGGTTTCACCTGCCTAACGTACGCTGACCGGCCGCCCCTACGTCGCGAGCAGTCCGGTTACGGGAACGGCGGGGAAGTCGCGATGCAGGGTCAGGGCGAGTGAGGGGGGATCAACAAAAACGCAGCTGTGCAGTCCCGCGGCGCGGGCGCCTTCCACGTTGGCGGGGATGTCGTCGACAAAGAGGAGTTCCGCCGGGCGGGCGCCCATCTTGTCGGCTGCAGTGGCAAAGATGCGGGGGTCGGGCTTGTTCACGCCTTCCCAACCCGAGAGCACTACGTGTTCGAAGAGATGGATCCAGGAGCTGGGTTGCACCACCATTTCGTACGTTGCAACCGCCATGTTGGAGATGAGCACCAGTCGCAGTCCGGCACGGCGCAGCGCACCCATCCACCGGACCATACCCGGATTGACCCGGGTCCATCCCAGCGCGTCCAGAATCAGCAGGGTCTGCAGCAGTTCGTCGGTGAGCTCCCTGGCGTCCGCGTCCCGAAGCACGGCGCTCCAGTAGGCGGGCGCATCGAGGCTGCCGGCATCGTAGGCCAGTCGGTTGGACCACAGGGCTCGCAGAAACGGACCGGGGGCGGCCCCCGCCTCGGCTGCCATGTGAAGGACGGTATTCTCGTCGATTCGCTGGGCGATTACGCCCCCGTAGTCAAAGGCGATAACGCTGATTGCACTCAAGATGTCAGGCTCCTCGTTCTGTGGGTACCGATCATCCTCCACGGGATGATCAGACGATGTTGCGCTTGCTGTCTCCAAACACGTTCAGTATCAGCAGCGCCAGTCCGGTTGCGGCAAGCAGAATGGTGGCCATGGCGGACCCTGGACCAAAATGGCCGTCCATGACCGACAGAAAAATCCGGATGGGCATGGTGATGGTACCCCCCACGTAGAGCAGAATCGAGGTGGAGAGCTCGTTGATGGCCGTCACCCAACTCAGCACCGCACCGGAGATGATGCCCGGGATCATGAGCGGCAGCGCAACCTTGACGAAGGCGCGGGCCGGGGGCGCCCCCAGACTGATGCCGGCCTCTTCGAGCGCCGGATCGATCTGCTGAAGGATCGAAATGGCCGACCGTACCGAGTAGGGCAGGCGCCGGATGAAATAGGCCAGGATCATGATGGCCGCGGTACCGTACAGGAAAAAGGGCGCACGATTGAAGGTGACGATGAACCCGATTCCCAGCACCGTTCCCGGGATGATGTAGGGACTCATCAGCAGGGCATCCAGCACAAGATTAGCCTTGGTTCGTCGCCGGCTGAGGACAAAGCCCAGCAGGGTACCCACACCCACGATGAGGACCAGCGCCGTCAGCGAATACACGAGGCTGTTGGTGATGGCCTGTGGCACCCCCAAGATGACCCGGCGAAAGCTGTCCAAGCCAAATCCCGGGATGAACACCGGCCCGCTGGTGTTGCGGAAAGCAAACACCACAACCACAACCATGGGCAGGGTGCTGAGCGCCACGATGAGGTAGGATACCAGATGAGCCACGTAATTCTTGACCCCTTTCAAGCGGAGCACCACGGGCCGATTCAGGAGCATGCTGGTATACTTGCGGCGGTTCGCCGCATACCGCTGCAGGAAGATGGCCATGGCAGCAACAAAGACCATGATGATACTGATGGTAGATGCCATGGCCGGCCGGGTCGCCACCTCACTGGTGTACATGGCGTACGCCATGGTGGGCAGCACGCGGAACCCGCCGCCGATGATCATGGGGGTACCGAAGTTGGAGAGGGCCAGCATGAACGCCAGCAGTGCGCCGGAGGTGATTGAGGGCAGCACCAGCGGCATGGTCACCTTCATGAATTTGCGGAACGGACGTGCGCCCAGGTTCTCCGCCGCCTCTTCCAAGGAGCGGTCCACCGTTTTGAGTCCGCCGGCAGTCAGCAGATAGACGAAGGGGTAAAACTGTAGCGTGAACACGATGATGATCCCTAACGGCCCGAAGATGGTGGGAAGCTCGATACCGATGTTGAGAAACATCTGCCGAACAAAACCGTTACGTCCCAGCATCACGATCCATGCGTAGGCCCCGAGAAACGGCGGGGTCAACAGGGCGAGGGTTGCCAGCGTTGAAAGCACCGCACTTCCGCGGATGCGATACCGCGTCGTGAAAAACGCGAGCGGCACCCCAAGGATCACCGCCCCGATGGTACCCCCAAGGGAAACCACGGCACTGTTGAAGAGGGTGCGAAAGTAGTAAGGGGTGGTGAAGAAGGTCACGTAGTTGCCCAGACCGAAGTCACCGCTGCGGGCGTCAAAGAAGCTCTCGCGGATGATGGAGTAGATGGGCAGAAAAATGAGAATGGCGAAGATAACGTATCCCATGAGGGTCACGCCTCCCCAGAACCCGTTTCTGCGCAGCCAGTTTATCATGCGCTCATCCCTCCGCCTTCAGCCGCCGCCCGTCTTCCTTGTGGAAGAAGAGCAGTTTGTCTCGCGGCACAATTGCCACCGCATCCGACTGCTCGGGACGCAGATGCGCCTTCTCCGACACGTACTCGTTAACCGTGGTGGAAACGTCACCCCGCAGGTGCATACGATAGACCACGCTGGAACCCAGGAAGAGGGTCTTGTCGATTCGTCCGGCAAAGGAGACCGCGTCGCGGGGCGTAGTTTCGCCGGACAGAACGATGTGCGCATCTTCCGGCCGATACGCTACGGTGATCTGCTCTTCCGGCACCCCGGCGGGCATGAGCCGTCGCAACTCCTCGGATGCGCCTGCGGCCGCAAAGGTCTCTGCGGCGCTGAGAACGTTCATGTTTCCCACGAAGGTTGCAACAAACTGGTTCACCGGATCGCGGTAGATTTCCCAGGGTGTCCCGATCTGCTGGAGCTTCCCGAAGTTCATCACAGCGATGCGGTCCGAGATGACCAGCGCTTCTTCCTGGTCGTGGGTGACGTAGACCGCGGTGATGCCCAGCTGCCGTTGAATGTCTAAAATATCTTCCCTCATCTGGATTCGCAACTTCGCATCCAGATTGGACAGTGGCTCGTCAAGCAGGAGCAGTCGTGGTTCGATCACCATTGCTCGTGCCAGACCAACGCGCTGTTGCTGACCACCGGAGAGCTTGTCCGGTGTTCGTTCTTCGTAGCCCGTAAGCTGTACCGTCGCCAGAGCTTTGGCAACCCGGGGGCCGATTTCTGCGTTGGGAACCTTGCGATTCTTCAGCCCAAAGGCCACGTTTTCCGCAACCGTCATGTGGGGAAAGACCGCGTAATTCTGAAAGACCATGCCGATGTCCCGCTGGTGGGCAGGCACCTTATCGATGATGGCATCGCCAACGTGAATGTGCCCGGCGTCCTGCTGATAGAAGCCGGCAATGGTACGCAGGAGCGTGGTCTTGCCGCAACCACTGGGGCCGAGCAGGGTGAAGAACTCGCCCTCTTTCACCTCGATATCAACGTTATCGAGGGCAACAACACCGGGAAAGGTCTTGCGCACCCCGTCAATCAGGATTCGTTTTGCCATGATGCAACCCTCACTTAGGCAGATGGTACCGTACAAGAAGCGGGCCCACCATTGTGAGCCCGCCATTAGTCCGCAAAGAAACCGAGGTTCCTTGATCGCGGCGTCTAGAGATCGAGCTCCATCGCCAGTTCGCGGAACCGCTCGATGAACTGCGCCCGGTTGGCCGCCGACCACGCGAAGTCGTACTCGATGGTGTTGATCGAGTCGAGGGGAGGAAGGCCCGGAGGGGTGGAAGCGTCGATCCGCACGGGGCGGCGTCCCATCTGTTGCACCAGGAAGTTCTGGACGCGGGCGGAGAGAGCCCAGTTTACGAAGGTCTCCGCACCGTCCATGTTGGGTGCCCCCTTGATGATGGCGATCCCATCGGGAGCTGCAACGGCGCCGTCTTCCGGATAAACAATCCGCACCGGACCGCCACCGGCCACAAAGCGCTGAGCGTTGTCTTCGAGGGTCACCGCAACGGGAATCTCACCGTCGTTGGTCAGGCGCGATACCGCGCCGGAGCTCGGTGCAATAAAGAAGTTCTCCATGATGGAGCGATACACGGCCCAACCGGCGTCATCGTCGCCGTAGATAGCCAGCACGTTGGCGAGCTGCATGTACGACGAACCGGACTGGTCTGCTCGCGCGGTGCTGACGCCCGCAATGTGGGACGCGGCAAGCTCCGGCCAGGTGCGGGGGAACTGATCCTCCGACAGCATATCGGTGTTTACCAGGAAGACGTTCATAATACCGGTGTAGGGCAGCCAGTTGGTTCCCACCTTGTACACGTCGGCGATCATGTTCCATTCAGCGGGGGTAAACGGCGCAAGTAGATCGCTGTTCTGCTCCAGGGCCTCACCACCGATGCTCCAGATAACGTCCGCCTGCGGGTTTGCGCTCTCGGCACGCACGCGGTTGATCACGTCGCCCGATCCCATGCGAATGACTTCGAGCTGAATGTTGGGATGATCCTGTTCCCACAGTGCCACCATTCCGGCGATGATCGAATCCTCGTGTGCCGAGTACGCCACTACGCGATTGGTGCGTTCGGGGCGACCGCCGGCGAAGACGCTGACCACGCTGAAGAGCATCGCCATCACCAGAACCAGGGTGATGATCTTGTTCATTTTCATAAATCCCTCCTTGAGATTATCGTTGTGTCCGAGCATCGTCACGTGTTGTGAATTATTGATGGGGACACATTTCATTATGCGC
>SLTF01000161.1 GCA_007130025.1 Spirochaetales bacterium
GTCGGCACCACCGGCTACGGAGAGAAGCTCTTCGCCGAGGCCTTCCACGCCGACTACCACACCGTGGAAACCGTGGCCCATGCCACCGCGGCGCAGAAGATCGCCCCCGGTGTCAGCTTCATCCTGGACATCGGCGGACAGGACATGAAGGCGATCTTCCTCAACGACGGGATTGTCACGGGAATCGTCCTGAACGAGGCGTGTTCCGCCGGCTGCGGGAGTTTTCTGGAGACCTACGCACGCAGCCTCGGTGTTCCCATTCAGGAAGTAGGGCGCCTGGCGTTTGAAGCTGAATCTCCCAGCCGCCTTGGCAGCCGATGCACCGTCTTCATGAACTCGTCCATCATCACCGAGCAGAAGAACGGCAAAAGCACCGAGGATATCCTCGGTGGAGTATGCCGCTCCATCATCGAGAACGTGTTTACCAAGGTGGTCCGCATCGCCAACGTGGATGCCCTCGGCGGTCATATCGTCGTTCAGGGCGGCACCTTCGCCAACGATGCGGTGCTGCGCGCCTTCGAACAGTATGCCGGCTGCGAGGTGGTGCGGCCCCAGCTTCCCGGTCACATGGGGGCCATCGGGATCGCCCTGCTGACCAAACACCACATGGCGCAGGAGACCGCGCACGCCCGCGAACAAGGGCTGATCGGAGAGGCCGAGCGAATCGCATCGCGCTTCATCGGCCTCGATGCCGTAGACAATTTCTCGTATCAGAAGAAACCCGGCGTTGTCTGCCGGTTCTGCTCCAACAACTGCATGCGCACCATCATCGAGTTTGGTGACGGCGGACGCTTCATAACCGGAAACCGCTGCGAACGCGGCGAGGTGGTGGGCGACGCAACCGACCCCGCGACGCGCAAGCTCGCGGCCGCAGTTGCCAGGAAGAACCTCGAGGTGCCGGACATGATCCGGCTCCACAACGAACTGCTGACCCGAAGCTTTCTCCCCGAAGGACTGCAGCCCATCGCGCCGCGCAAGACCTCAGCACTGCAGATCGACGGCAACGCTGCCCGCCGGCAGCGCATCGGCATCCCCCGGGTGCTTGAATTCTGGCAGAGCATGCCCTACTGGAACGCGCTCTTTGCCTCGCTGGGCTTCGAAGTGGTCATCTCACGCCCCTCGAGCTACGCCCTCTTCGAGGATGGGCTCTCGGGGATTCCCTCCGACACCATCTGTTTTCCCGCCAAGCTCGCCCACGGACACGTGAACGACCTGGTGAAGAAGAAGGTCGATCGCATCTTCATGCCGATGATGATCCGCATGCCCAAGGAAGCCAAGGGGGCCGCGAGCGGCGCGGTCTGCCCGGTAATCCAGGGCTACCCGATGATCGTGGCCGAGAGCGACGAGCCGGCTCGCCGGTTTGGCGTTCGCATGGACTATCCGGTGTTTCACTGGTACGACGTCAAGCGGCGGCGCACCCAGACGCGCATGTACCTGGAATCCGCCTTCGGCATCGGCGGTCGAGCCGCCGCCCGCGCCGTTCGCCTGGCGGAACACAGCCTTGCCGCCTTCCGCACCCGCATGGCCGACGAAGGCCGACGCATTCTGGCCGACCTTCACGGAAGCAACCGTTTTGCCGTGCTGATCGCGGGACGCCCCTACCACGCCGACACGCTGGTCAACCACAACCTGTCGCGCTGCTTCACCCAGCTCGGTATTCCCGTCCTGACGCTCGAGGGCATCAGCGACCTGCACAACCACGACCTGCGCGAAAGCCGGATGGAGAGTTACGTTCCGCTGCACACCCGGATGGTAAACGCGGCGATGTCGGCGGCGGAGCATCCGAACATCGAACTGGCCCAGATCGTCAGTTTTGGATGCGGACACGACGCGGTGATCACCGACGAGATGGCCCGCGTGTTGCGCGAGCGCTCGGGCAAGCAGCTGCTCTCGCTGAAGCTCGACGAGGGTGAGGCGACCGGCCCCATGATGATTCGAGTCCGCTCGTTCATTGAAACGGTACGCGCCGAGCGCGAGAAGCGGGCCGCCGAGCGCGACGCGGCACGTGATACCGCGACCGCTCCCACGGTGCGCGCCCTGCCCAGGGCCTTCCCGGTTGCCTACCAGAAAGCGGATCGGAGTGCAAAGCGGGTCATCGCGCCCAACCTGTCGCCGGGTTTCTCGCGCGTCATGGCGGCGGCGCTCGCGCGCGAAGGGATTGAGGCGGTATTCCCCGACATGGCCGACGATCGCGCCTTCGCGCTCGGCAAACGATACGTACATAATGACATCTGCTTTCCCGCTCAGGTCAACATTGGAGAGATCCTCGCGTGGCTCGAGGCACACCCCGACGAAGCAGGTTCCGTCTCCGCTGGGCTGGCCAAGAACTGCGACGCGTGCCGCGCCGGTCAGTACGCGGGCCTCGCGCGCAAGGCGCTCGACGACGCGGGCTACAGTCAGGTGCCCATCGTCACCACCGGAGACGACCCCAAAGGGCTGCACCCGGGATTCCAGGCTTCACCGCTGTTTCAGATTCGCTCGCTCTGGGGCCTCGCCATGCTCGATGGTCTGGACATGATGCGCCACCGCCTTCGCCCCTACGAGTTGGTGGCCGGTTCGGTAGACCACACCTTTGAGTCGAGCCTCACCGATCTGTGCGACGGCCTTCGCAAGAATCACCGAGCCGGACTGCGCGCCCTGGAGCGGGCGGTGGCCGCCTTTCACGCGGTCCCCGTGGATACTACGGTTCGAAAGCCGCGCGTGGGGATCACCGGCGAGATCCTGATGAAGTACCACCCGACGGCCAACGGCAACGTCGTTCGCTACCTGGAAGAGAACGGCATGGAGGCCGTGGTACCGGGGATGGTTGATTTCTTCCGCCGGCAGAACATCATCGACCGTGAACTCGGCGAGCGTAACCTCGCACCCGCACCCTTTCTCAAGACCATCCTCGCCGGCGTGGCCGAAAAGACCTACGAACACGTCGAGCGGGCGGTGGAGGCGGTGATGCGCCGGTTTAATCACTACGAATCGCACGGCAACGTGCACGATCTGGTGCCCTACGTTGACGGCATCATCGACCGCACCTTCATCTCCGGTGAGGGCTGGCTGATTCCCGCGGAGATCATGCACATGGCCCACCACGGGGTTGGTGCGTTTGTGATCCTGAATCCGTTTGGCTGTCTTCCCAACCACATCTCAGGCCGGGGGATGGTAAAGGTGATCAAGAAACGCTACCCTGATATCCACGTGATATCACTGGATTACGACCCGGACACCAGTTTTGCCAATATCGAGAATCGGCTGCAGATGCTCGTCATGGCGACCCGAGAGACCCACCGCCGAGCAGGCGCGACCGCAGGACAGAGTGTCGAGCGCGCATGAACATCGCCATCTTCACCGATACCTATCGGCCGGAAATCAACGGGGTCATCACCTCCATCGACCTCTTCCGAAAGCAGCTGCAGGAGCGGGGCCACACGGTCTACCTCTTCTGCCCTGACTACAAGCGAAGCGCCGGCACCGATCCGCACGTGTTCCGGTTCCCGTCGGTGCGCTACTTCTTCCCGATGATGAAAGAGCGCCGGTTTGTCTTTCCCTCGTTGGCGCTCTGGAGAACGTTCAAGAAGCTTGATGTCGATATCATCCATTCGCAGGTACCCGCAAACACCGGTGTCTACGCCCTGGTGTTGAGCTGGTGGTTCCGCATCCCGCACGTTCACACCTACCACACCCTGTTCATGGAGTACACCCACTACATGCCCATGCCGCACGCGCTGACGGTGCGCCTGGTGAAGTGGATCTCGCGCAAGTACTGTGGACGATGCCAACGCGTGGTATCGCCGAGCGTGCGCATCAAGGAAGAGATCATCGGCTACGGCGTCGACGCTCCCATCGACATCATTCCCACCGGCATCGAGGTCATTCCTAATCGGGTCTTCGTTGAGCCTGCCAGGCTGAAAGCCCAGTACAACATCCCTACCGACAAAAAGCTGCTTGCCTTTGTGGGACGGCTGGGGCGGGAAAAGAACGTCAACTTCCTGCTTCAAGTGCTCGCGGATCTTCGGGTCGTGCGCAAGGATCTTCACCTGGTGATCGTGGGTGATGGGCCCGACCGACCGCCGATGCAGAAACTCGCCGCCAAGCTCGGCATCACCGACGCGGTCACCTTTACCGGCTACATGAAGCGGGAGCAGGTGTTCAGCATCTTCCATATGAGCGAGCTCTTCGTGTTCGCGTCGGTCACCGAGACCCAGGGGCTGGTGCTGCTGGAAGCGATGTCCGTAGGCACCCCGTGCGTGGCCGTGGACGCGATGGGCGTTGGCGATCTGCTCAGCGATCACCGCGGCGGCATCCTGACGCGGCTCTCCATACCTGAGTTCTGCCGCCGCGTCGACGAGCTGCTCTCAGACGGCAAGCTCTACGCGACCAAGAAGCGCGAGGCGGTAGAAAAGGCCAAAGAGTGGTCCGTCGAGGTCATGACCGACCGGCTCGAGCGCTGTTTTCTGCAGAGCATCTCCGACTTCCGCAGACACGGGCTCCCTCGCCACAGCCGCCGCCGACGCCGGTTATTCTCGCGCCCGCTACCAAGCCGCGTTCCATGAGCGCGCGGTTCCCGCAATCCCGATGGGGGTTCTGTGTAACTCTGCCTGACGAACCGTTGTTATTGTAGTATATTTTATAAAGACCAATTCTTTTCTTTGGAGAAAGGCGTATGAAACACATACCAAAACTGGTACTGTCAATCATCGCGTTGGCGGTGGTGGTTTCCTGTGCAAGCGCACCGGAGCCGGCCCCCGAACCGACCCCACCTCCCGTGGCAACCGCGCCCGCCCCGCCGGCGGTACCCCGACCGGATGCCGAGCAGGCTCGAGCGCGCGAGTTGCGTGATGTCGTACTTGAATACGAGCTGTCACAGTTTGCATCTCAGGAGTTCCAGGAAGCGGAGGCCCTCTTTGCCGCGGGCGAAGCGGCCATTGGCCGTGACAACGATGCGGCCCGCCTCTCATACGAGCAGGCGATCGCGCGATACACAACGGTGATCGAGCGCGGCGTAACCAGCGTAGTCACCCGCAAGCGATCTGAGGTTCAGCAGGCGCGACAACAGGCTGACAGCATTCGCTCACGCGTAACGCAGCAGCAGACCTACGATCGGGCGGTTGCCGAAGCCGAGACCGCTGAAGCGCATCTGACGGGCGAACGTTTCCTTGAAGCGGTAGCCTCGTTTGATCAGGCGCGCGACGGATTCCTTTCGGCGTATCGATCCGCCAACGAGCTTCGCGAACGGGCACGCCGGGCAATTGACAGTGCCGATGCCGCAATCAGTGGCTCGGAACGAGACATCACCGATCTGGAGAGCGATCTCCAGGCGGAAGAGTAAAGGAGGACGCCCATGAAATTGCAGAGAGTAATCATTGCTGCGGCGGTCCTGCTTCTGATCGCCACCGGAATTGTATCAGCGCAGAACCTGCTGACCAATAATCCCCACGCTCAGCGAGCCCGGCAGCTGCGTCAGCAGTCGGAGGCCGCCTTCAACGAGGGAGAGTTCCAGCGATCAATCGAGCTTGCCCAGGAATCTGAGCAGGAGAGCCGGCTCGCCCGCGAATGGGCGGATCGCATGGCGTGGGCCTACCGCGCCAACGGTGCCCGAAACCGCGCCAACGAGCGGTTGACCGCGGTCCGGAGAGTCGACGCCGCGACCAACTACCCCGAAGAGTACAACAACGCCGTAGCCTTTTTTGAAGAGGGACAACGCCTTTTCACCGAAGAGCGCTACGAGCCGAGCTTCAACGCCTTCCGCAACGTGCTGACCGCACTTGAGGGTGTCCGCGCCGTTGCAGGCCCCGCGGTTACCCCGACGGGTGTGCTTCCGCGCTACTACACGGTACGCCGAATCCCGGAACGCCGTGACAGCTTCTGGCGGATCGCGGAGTACGACTTTGTCTACGGAGACCCGTGGCAGTGGCGCCGCCTCTACGAGGTCAACCGGCACATGCTGCAGGACCCGGACAATCCGGACCTGATTCAACCCGGCATGGTCTTTGAGATTCCCAGCATCCGCGGCGAGCGCCGTGAGGGAGTGTGGCAGCCCCCGCGCTGACATCGTCCACTGACGCTCATTGAGCAGAACCGGCTCGCCCTTCGGGGCGAGCCTTTTTTTCGCTTCGTCATCGATTCGCCTTGCATAAAGTTACGGCCCGCAGTATAGTCACGAAAATTCGGCTTGGGTGACGAATGGAAGATGTACTGAGAACACGGTTTTTGAATTGGGAAACGGCAACTCCGCTGGTGTTGCCCGCCGGTGTTCTTGGTACTTCATTTTCCAGCATGCTCGCCTGCGCCGAGGCCGGTGCAGGTTTCATTACCACCAAATCGTCAACCCTCACATCCCGCCCCGGCCATCATGGTCCGGTTGTCGCGCCCGCACCGGCTGGACTCCTCAATGCCGTGGGCATCAGCAACCCGGGGATCGGTGCGGTGATCGAAGAGGTAAACGACTTCACCGCGCGCTGCGACACCCCAATTGCGGTCAGTCTCTTCGCCGACAACGTGGCGGACTTTGTCGAACTGACGCGTCACGTCAACGATTGCACCGCGTCCGCGATTGAACTGAACCTCTCCTGCCCCAACGTCTCAGACGAGTTTGGCACACCCTTGGCCGCATCACCCACCACGGTGGCGCAGATCGTGGAGTCGGTATGTGCGGTGAGCAGGGTTCCCGTCATCGCCAAGCTCTCACCCAACGTCACCTCGGTACCAATCATCGCCAAAGCGGCAGAAGCGGCAGGGGCGCACGCGATCTGCGCCATCAACACCCTGGGCCCGGGCATGAGCATTGATCTTGCCACCGGGCGACCGGTGCTTGCCAATCGAACCGGCGGTCTCTCCGGCCCCGCCATCCGGCCAATTGCGGTGCGGATCGTCTACGAGCTCGCGCAGACCGTCTCGGTTCCCATCATTGGGGTAGGTGGCGTGGCGAACTGGCGGGATGCGGCCGAGATGCTGCTTGCCGGCGCCACCATGGTTGGCGTGGGTACCGCCGTCTATCAGGACGGAGCAAAAACCTTCCGCTCCATCGCAGCGGGACTCGCGGACTACCTCAAAAACAGGGAGGGTATCCATGCCGGAAC
>SLTF01000390.1 GCA_007130025.1 Spirochaetales bacterium
AGGTGCTTGCGCAGCGTGCCTTTCCGCGCCGGAAAAGTTACGGGCTCCAGGCGCTTGTCGCCGAGCTCGCGCTTCCGCAGGGAACCGCACACCGCGGACTTGACGACGCGGTGATGTGCATGCGGCTTTTTCAGGCGTGCGTCGATGAGTTGAGCTTCATGGGAGAGATGACTCTTCAGCAGTTATTGGGCTGAGGCAGACCGAACCGTTTGTTCAGCCTGAAGCGACGCCAAGCGTCTGCGCGATCTGTGACCGGTTCGAGGGGGTGACCTCAACGGTGTCAATGATGGGCCGGTCCGAACAGCCATGAAAGAAGCGAATCATGTCGTCCAGAAGGGTGGGACGAACGACAATATAGGTCTGCCGGGGGAGGCGGGCACACTCCAGATGGCGCAGGATGGGGACAAATCCTTTCTGCGCCAACAACTCCAAAGGCCCGATCTCATCAAGGATGAGCAGTTCGGCGCCGTCGTCAATCGATTCCAGGGTGGTCGCTACACAGCGGGTGAACGCGTCATCGCTGAAGGAGTAGCACGACCAGCGGGAACCAATCAGGGTTCCGTCGCGTCGGGCCAGGGTGTAACGGCGGTGCGAGGTGAGCTCAATGGCGTCAACGCCAACCTTGTTTTCAGAATCGTCGAAGACCGCGATACTGACAACACCACACACGGCCCGGTTTTCTATTCGAGCTCGAACGGCAATCGCACTACAGAGGGTGGACTTCCCTGCACCTCGCTCCCCGGTAACCAGCGTGACGAGCGGGCGGTGCGCCGCGACCTCGTCGGCGACGGTGTGTGTAATCATTCCCTAAACGGTACGAAAACCGACTCGAAAGGTAAAGTCTTTTCCAACCGTCGGCCGGGGCGAGGAACGAGCTACCCGTTTACCTTACCGAGGACCTTGAGCATATAGAGTTCCAGGTAGGTCTTGAGGGCGTCCTTTCGGCGAATCTGATTGAACACGTCGCTCTGAGAGAGCTTCTCGGCAAAGCCCTGGATGCGAGCTCGATCCGGCGGAATGAGGCGAAATCCGACCTTCATCCGACGCAGAAAATCCCTGACCAGTGAGTTCACATCCTCCACCAGATTACTCTTGGCAACCGGATCGAGCAGGGGATTCCACCGTTCAATCAGCTCCTCAAGCTTTGCGTCCACGCTGCCCCCGCTACCGACGTACGCTTTTTGCAGCTCTTCGATTCGGCGGCGGAACTCCTGCGCCTGAACTTTTCGCGTTGCGCCACCCGAGGGTTGCACCGCATCTCGCGACGCAGCCGCCCGGCCGCCGCCCCCGCGAGCATCGCCGAGCTGCATCACCGCGGTGTCCGGACCTGCCTCGGACAGCGGCGACGTGGTGTCGGTGGGAGCTGAAGAGGCTTTCCGGGGACGCCGTTTTCGACTGCTCCGTTCGATCTGGCCCGGAGTCTTGGTTCCCAGAAAGACCCGCTGCAGCAAGCGAACAAATGCGTTCAGCCACGGAATCGCCTGCCAGAACGGCAGAAGGAGGCGTGCATCGTCGGCGAGCTTTGTGCGGTCGAGTTGCAGAATGTCGTGCATGGGTCGCAGAGCCCGCGCTTCGCGATCGAACATGCGGTTGATCTCTGCGGCCGCTTCTCCCATGAGTTTCTGTTCTCCCGCGCAGAGGTAGAGCAGGTCGAAACGAAGCAGCGCGCAGATCATGGGGTAACGCTCCGACATGCGGGTCTGCACGTCGCGGGCAAAGGTGGCGTCGTCGGTCATCTCGGTGGGACGACGGTCTTCCTTCATCGCGGTCACCCAGACATCCACGTAGTGGTCGGCAAACTCGCGCGAGATATTGAAGAGTCGCTCAATCAGGACCTTTAACACAAACTCTTTGCGGATGTAGTAATCCTTGTTGTCCGGTCCCTTCACCCGGACAACGGGGGCAAGCTCGTTGGGAGAGTTTGGCTTGAGGCGCTCCGCGAGGTAGTCGTGAATGTCCTGCGTGGTGTAGCGCTTGGTGAGAAGCACTCCCTTTGCATCGGTGAAGTTGTAGATGTCGGAAATGGTGAAGGCGTAGGGTTCCTTGTTCAGTCGATTGTCCAGCATCTGCACCGCCATTTCGGTTTCGCGGCGGCGTTGCACGATTGCCTTATGGTGCACGTTGTAGTAACCAAGCAGATAGGCGGCCTGCGCGTAGTCGTGGTCCTCCTGGATTTTGTCTTTTTTGGGACCGATATCCTTGATCAGAACGCTCGAGAGCGTTGTCCAGGAGTGGAAGCTGAAATCGTCGGGTTCCATCACCGATCGGATTGCGTTGTCCGGTGTGGTGAGGATCCGCTGCAGCATCTCCTTGAGCATGGTTTCCCGGTTTCGAAACGCACCACCGAGCTTGCTGCGAATGTAACTGACGTTTTTCTCACTGCGCAGATAGGCGCGGATCTTCTGTACCGAAAGCTCCGCGAGCGTGCGGGGAAGCTGCTGCGTGGCAGCAAGGATGGACTTGACCCCATCCGGAAACATCAAGCGCACCACCACGGGCGGCTCATCCTGCGAGCGAGCAAGCCAGGAAACGAAGTCGGTTCGCACATCTACCGGAAATACCGCATCCGCGGGAATGGTGACTCCGATCATTGATTCGTCAGGGAAGGGAAGAAGGGGCCGGTCGTGCATCTTCTGATAGTGCCCGGAAATCAGCGACGGATAAAACTCGCGGTAATCAATGGAGGCAATCTTCCCGCCGTTGGAGTTGACCGCTACCCGACCGGACTTCTCGAGTTCGAGTAGACGAGCGGCAAGGAGGTTTTCGGTGTTGTCTTCGAGATCGCGAAGGTCGTCATTGTCGACCTTTTCCAGATACCGCGTGGTGAACGTCACCAGTTGCGAGAACTCGACGCGCGCGGTCTTGGCGCGTCTGGTGTACGTCTGGAGAATCCGAAGGACGTCGTCAACGGTAGACATGGAGTAGCGTCCCTCCCGAAGGCCGAATTTATGAAGACTGTGCTCATAGTACCTGCGTTCACGTTGTGGCGCAAGCGCGCCGTTGGCCGGATTTGACACGTGCACCGTGGAGCGCTACTATACTAATCAAGATGAAACGTAACCATGTCGTTGTCCTGCTGACTGCGGTGTTCGCGACGGTTTTTCTCTTCTCCTGCGCAGGTGCTCCGGAACCGACTCCACAACCGCCGGCCGCTGAAGCTCGGCCGGAACCAACACCGCAACCGGAAACCGATCCGACTCCTCCCGCGGTTGTCACTCCCGAACCCGTACCACCGCCATCCGTTGAACCCGAGAAGGAAGAGACGTTCGAGGTTACCGAAGAACTGTTCGAGCAGACCTTCTCCGAGGTAGAGCGCGTCATCGGTCAGTTGAACACCGTGATTCAGCGGCGCGATTATCGGAGATGGCTGACCTACCTGACACCGGAGTATGTGTCGCACTATTCGAATCCCCAAACGCTGCGGGAAATCTCGGACATGCCCATCCTCACGAGAAACGAGATCGTCCTTCGATCATTGGAGGACTATTTTGAGTGGGTGGTTGCGCCGAGTCGGGCGAACGCGCGACTCGATGACCTCAACTTTCTGAACCCGAACCAGGTTGAAGCAATCATGGTCATCCAGGGTCGACCGGCGATTCTGTATCGATTACGGAATGTTGATGGGAGCTGGAAAATCGATGTCTTTTAGTCTATACTGTCGGTAGTCTCAATCAGGAGCATTGGATGAAGCGAGCAGTAGCGATATTTCTGGTGTCGGTGGTCATCGTCGGGGTTCTCACGGCACAGCAGTCGCAGGGAACGGAAGAGCGGCGCCAGTATACGATTGAAGAACTCTATCTCAGTCAGGATATTGAATTGCAGATAATTCGGGGACTTGCAACCGCCGAAAGCCGAGAGATGAAACTCCTGGCCCTGCAGAGCGTTCGATCAATGATTCAGTCGGGTACCCTCACGGAAGACAACCCTGCGCTCTTTGTTGTGCTTGAGTCGCTGGCTACCGAAGGCACGGCACGTCAGGTACGCATGGGCGGCAATCGAATCGCGAACAACTTCCCCGATATCCGCCGCGAGGCGGCAAATCTGCTCGGCGAGATCGGTGGTGAGCAGTCGAAGAACGTCCTGCTGAGCATTCTTCGTGACGATCCCGAACCTATGGTGCTCGCCGAAGCGGTGTATGCCCTCGGTCTGATCGGCATCAATGAACAAAACGAGGTCACCAACCACGTCGCCCGCGTGCTCAGCCGACAGACCATCCAACCGGCTCCGGACAACAACCTTGCCTTCGCCTCACTCCTGGCGATCGAACGACTCGCACAATCGGGTGACGGAATCTGGGACCCGACGGTTATCGATGCGCTCCTGGCGGTGGCGTCAGGAAATTACATCCGGGAGGTTCGCCTCAAGGCCATTGACGTGATCTCCAGGCTACGGAGTGGGCGGTAGCGAACAGTCCCGACCCGTACTTTTGGCAGCTGACAAGCGTCGTCTGATCGCGGCGGTGAAGTACACCGCCATCGCCGTGAAGTTTGCAGTTATTCTGTTCCTGCTGCTCGTCTTTTATGCGGATTCTTCGATCCGAAACCAAACAAGTTCACTGGTCTTCAGCGATCTGAGCGATGTGCCGGCCAACCGAGTCGGGTTACTGCTCGGTACTGCGCCGTACCTGACTCACGGCGGGGTTAATCCGTTCTTTTCTCATCGAATTGATGCTGCCGTGGCGCTCTTTGAAGCGGGTAAGGTCGATTTCATTCTCGCCAGCGGCGACAATCGTCACGTGTCCTACAATGAACCAATCGCGATGCGAAACGAGCTGATTCGCCGGGGAGTACCCGCTGAACGGATCGTGCTCGACTATGCCGGATTTCGCACCCTGGACTCCATAATCCGGATTCGGGAAGTGTTTGGCCAGGAGCGCTTTGTCGTGATCTCGCAACGGTTCCACCTTGAACGAGCTCTCTATATCGCGGAGAACGCGGGAATGCAGGCCGTAGGGTTTCGCGCCCGGGATGTAGAGGGGCCGGCGATGATGAGGGTACAGGTTCGCGAGTATCTCGCTCGGGTTATGGCCCTCGCCGACGTGCACATCTTTCGCTCGTCGCCAAGGTTCCTCGGCGATCCGATCTTCATCGAATGAGCGCCGCGTCAACGTTTGGCACTGGGTGCGGCGGCGTCGCCAAGCTGATTCAACGCCCACCGGGCATGCTCGGCGACGATCGGCTCCGGCGCGGTGGCAAGCCGGTCCAACAGGGCTCGCAGATCGGATCGCCTGGTATTTGCGGCCACCACGCACGCGTTTCGCTGGAGACCGACTCTCCCGGCTCGCGCGAGGGGTGACCCGGCAAACCGTGCACGGAACGCTTCATCGGTTGTGATGGCCAGTATCTCGGCGAGCGATGGGTGGGGACCGGCGCGATCAGTGAGAAAGTCCGGCTCGGTTGTATCCTGCGCACGCACGTTGAGCGGGCAGGTTTCCTGGCACAGGTCGCATCCAAACAGCCATCCACCGATTCTGGGGCGGAGTTCGACGGGGATTGAACCGCGATGCTCGATGGTC
Organism: Spirochaetales bacterium; assembly: GCA_007130025.1. Lineage (GTDB taxonomy): Bacteria > Spirochaetota > Spirochaetia > DSM-27196 > PWMO01 > PWMO01. Next base: position 5,516 of record SLTF01000390.1, read on the forward strand.
AGGTAGGAAATACACCGCGATGCATCGATCTGGTGGGGACCGAGCAGGGCTCCGGTGGGGCAGATGTCGATGCATCGCGTGCAGGTGCGTGGACACGCTCCGTGCGCGTGGCTCGGAACTTCGGACTGCGGGTAGTGCCGGGTGGACAACACTTCTGCAATGAGGAACCAGCTCCCATACTGACCGCTGATGGTGAGCGTATGGCGCCCGGTAAAACCGATGCCGGCGCGTGCTGCGTAGTGTCGCTCCGACAGGGGGGTGGCGTCGGTGAAGGCGCGAAACTGTTCGTCCGGGTAGCGCTGTCGCAGCGCCCGAACGATTCTCTTGAGTCGCTTGGCGAGTACCCGATGGTAATCCCGCCCCCACGCGTACCGCGCAACCCGAGTTGCCGCATCGGGGGATGCCTCGCTTGGGAGCCTGCGGTAGTAGTTGAGTCCTGCAAGCAGAATGGATCGCGTCCCCGAGAGAATATGATCCGGATGGTATTTGGCGTCGCGATGTCGATGGAGGTAGTCCATGGTACCGGCATACCCAAGCGAGAGCCAGCGGTCGTATTCCCTGGTCGCATCCGGGCCGGCAACCGCGTCACAAACGCCGAGCAACGACATTCCTTCCGCAGCAAACAGCGAATTGATTTCGCTGGGTACCTCCGGCTGCCAGGGGCGTTGAACCAGCACGAATCAGACCGGTTCCGGTGAGAAACACATCATGGGCAGAGCGTACCGGACGCTGCGCGGACGTGTCAACGCAACGCTCTTGACGATCCCGTGCCGTTTTGATTTCATTTCCCGTGATATGGAACGATGTGAAGACCATTACCAGACTCTTGGGGTGCCGCGGGATGCGGGGGCGCATGAGATCCGGCAAGCGTTTCGTCGAGCCGCGAAAGAGCTTCATCCGGATGGTGGCGGTTTGGACAACCACCGGTTTGCACAAATCACCGATGCGTACCACGAGCTGCGTGATAGCACGCGCCGGCGCCGCTACGATCAGGAACTGCGTGGCAGTGAGGGGGTTGCCGGTCCATCTCAGTGGGTGCCGCACAATGATCTCGAAGCGTTTGCAACCGATGCGGGGTGGGGCTTGTCTCACCTGTTTGACCTGTTCGGAGGTATCGTTGGGGCGCATCGCTGGTGGCAAGACGCGGTGCGCCTCTCGACCGACGTGCACATGGATCTGGAACTTTCGCTCTCGGAGGCGGCGCACGGGATGAGCTTTGCTCTGGAAATCACCGAACGCGATCTGGGTGACGGAGGGTTCTTCGGAGGGTATCCGCTGCAACCGTTTACGCTCACCATTCCCGTATCGATACCCGCAGGTGTTGGTGACCGTACCACGTTGCGCTTCCCCTTTCTCGATGGAGACGGCACGAGTCGAATGCTTCAGCTCACCGTGCGGATTGTTTCATAGCGGTTGACCGCCGGTTTCCGCATGACTATAATCTCTCATCGCTTTGAATATCTGATACGGGATGTAGCCTAGTGGCTAAGGCGCCTGCTTTGGGAGCAGGAGACCGGAGGTTCGAATCCTCTCATCCCGACTTCGGTCCGCTTGC
>SLTF01000437.1 GCA_007130025.1 Spirochaetales bacterium
GACATCACAGAAACCAGGCAGACGGAAGAGCGGCTCCGGGCCTTGCTGGCCGAGAAGGAGCTTCTTCTTTCAGAGGTGCATCACCGGATCAAGAACAACATGGCGTCCATCTGCGGCTTGCTTGCGCTTCACGCCGACGCGGTCAGCGATCCATTTGCGGGCGCCGCTTTCAGCGATCTCGAGCGCCGGATTCAGAGCATGAACGTATTATATGAACGGCTTCACCAGTCGGGAGATTTCCAATCCGTCTCGCTTGCTGACTACCTTACTGACGTAATCTCCGCCGTGGCGGAGAGCTTCTCGTACACATCAATGGTGACCGTGGATACCGATTTCTCATCCATGAATGGCAGCGTTGATGTCCGCGTTGCCTTCCCACTTGGACTCATCGCCACCGAGTTGCTCACCAACTCCTTCAAGCACGCCTTCCCCGATAGCGAAACCGGCGCTGTCACCGTCCGACTCGCACACCACGGTGATGGCACAGTGCGGCTCACGCACCGCGACGATGGGGTCGGCATGGTCGAGAGCCGCGCCCCCGAGAACGGAGGCGGTTTTGGAATGACTCTCGTTCGTGAGTTGGCGGACCAGCTCGGCGCGACGGTGAACGTGATATCGGCTGAAGGAACGGTCATTGAGGTGGCGATTCCGTACCATCTCGTGGCCGCAACGAAGGCGGCGGATCAGTCTCAGTAGCGTTTCGAAGAAGCCTCCCCCTGTCACCGCATTTCCAGGCGCAAAGCACATTTTTCGCACCACTTCCGGCGTGTTGACACGCGCTACACCGATTCTCATCATGGCGCAATGTCAGCGCCCCGTTCCGACACCATCGAGCTCCTTCGTACCGCGGTCCAGACGGGGCTGTCTGCGCGCGGGTTGCCGGATCGCGGGGCGCCGGCGGAGCTCGCGGAGGCGGTGGGGGTGCTTCGCTCCGCGCGCTCGGTGGTGGTGACCACGGGGTTCTGCATTCCGGCCACCATGACCGGCGAGACCGACGGCCCACCCGGCGCCGCGGTGCTCGCCGCGGCGCTTGCGCGGCTTGGCGCCACGGTTCACGTGGTGACCGACCGATTCTCCGTGGAGTTGATGCGAGCCTGCCTGTTGGTCCTGGGCGTGAACGCAGGCGCACCAGGCGTGACCCTGCGGGAGGTACCACACATCGGTGCGAGCGCATGGTGCCGCGAGCTCATCGCGCGGGTACGGCCTGATGTTGTGGTCTCGGTGGAGCGACCGGGAGCCGCGGCAGACGGGCGGCCCTACTCCATGCGTGGAGAGGACCTCTCCACCGTCAGCGCCGACACCGATGCCCTCTTCACCGAAGCGCAGCGGCTTGCGATTCCGACCATCGCGGTGGGGGACGGCGGGAACGAGCTCGGTATGGGCCGCATTCGAGACCTGGTTCGTACCGGCGTTCCCCGTGGGAAGCTCATCAGCGCAGAAACGGTGGCCGACATCGTGATTACCGCGCGAGTCTCCAACTGGGGCGCGTACGCGATTGTCGCCGTGCTGGGCCTGCCGGCGGGACCGCTGCTGCTGCACACACCGGAGCAGGAAGAGGCGCTGCTACGCGCCGTGGCGGATCTTGGCGGGGTAGATGGAGTAAGTCTGCGCGCAGAGCCGACGGTGGACGGCCTCAGCCTTGAGGCAAATCGCGATCTGGTCGGCCGGCTGGGACGCATCGTCGGAGGACGGTAACGGATTGGCGGTCAGAAATCAAGGGTGGGGCGGTTGCGGTGGTCAAAGCCCGACTCGATGACCTCGAATTCTCCCGCGCGCAGAATGGTCTTGCGCGCGCCCTGGTCGGAAACGCGAAACTCCATCCGGCCAAAGGTGATCACCACGCCGTGGAAGATGGTGTCTTCGGCAACGAGCATCCCCGACCGTGATGCGGCGAGTTGGTCGCGGAGGCCGGGAAGCCGTGATCGAAGCACACCGATCTCGGCGCGCAGGTTTTCTGCCGCTGCCTGCAGCTGGCGAAGCGCCGCGATGAGTTTCTCGTCGTCGTGTCCGTCGCGGATGGCGCGGGCGATCTGCTCGATTTTCTGTTCGGTGGTGTCGAGTTCATCCTGTTTTTCATCCAGATTGCTTCGTGTTGTGCGATACGTGAGCACCAGGTTTGGCTCTACCCCGATTGCCACGCGGGTTGCCACCTCGTTGAGGTTTCCGAGTTTCTTGCACCAGAAGCTGCCGCCCAGGACAATGTCTCCCGCGATAAACTCCGCCCGGCGCCCGGTAAGCACGCAGTGGCCCCAGACGCGAAGGGTGGAGTGCATCACCGCCTCTTCCACAATGACATTGCCGTGGCAGGTGACGCTGCAGCTTTCGATGTATCGGGCGAAAAGGTCGCCCCCACATTCGATCTCGCCGGCGCCGTTGGCGTTGATGCCGGTCTTCAGGAGCACGCTGCCGCCGGCCTTGAGAGTCGATCGACCAACACCTTTGCCCACCTGGATATCCCCGCCGGCCTCAACGATGAAGCCGTCCGCGATTGATTCCTCCACCACCACGGAGCCGTCAAAGTGGATGTTACCGGTTTCGTAGTTGACGTTCTTCACCACAATCACCGGTTCCACAATCACCCGGTTGGCCCGGATGCGGACGTTTCCGTCGGTGGCGGCGAAGAGCTGGGTACGGTCCGGACTGAGGCGGGTGTTTGCTCCGGCTGCGAGCTCAACCCGCCGGTCGTCCATGGGGGCGGGTATCGTGGTGCCGTTCACGGTTCGACCGTCCACGGGCGTGACCGGCGGCAACAGTTCCGCAAGCAGGTCATCCTCTTCGCGGAAGTCGATGAAGTTGAGCTCTTTCAGGTTGATTCGGCCAAACTCCATCTCCAGATAGGGTCTTCCGCGGTTGGTGTTGAAGTGATAATGAATTGCCGCGCCCCGGCCGGCCACCGGCTCCGCTCCCCGCGCGATTACCGTCTTCACCCCGTAGGCGGCTGTAGCCAGCAGCGAAATGACCGCGGCGCGGTCGACCCCAAATAACACTCCCTCCGAGTGAACCTCGTCGAGTACGTCCTCCACGGTTGGTGGTGCAGCGCCCTTCCGCGGCGCCGCCACGCTCACCCACGCCGTCATGCCGTCTTCGGCCACCGAAACGGTCACGGCCGCGGCGAGCGAGCGCCCGTCGGGCCACTCAACCAGAGCCACCGGCTGCCCGTCGGCCGCCTCCACGATTTCGCGGATGGTCCGTCCGCTCACTCGAGGCACCCGAAGAACCTTCATGCGGTTCTCGACCTCCTCAGAGTAGACCGGGCGGCCGTTGCCCTGGGGAGCCTCCACCGAAAGGTAGGCCCAGCCTTTGCGATAGTAGAGCTGGAATTGTCCGTCGCGCGACATACTCCCTACTGTATCGCAGCCGCACGGCTCTGTCTTGCCGCCGCGAACCGGGCCTTCCATTGGGATGGAGACATTCCCGCCTTTGCGCGAAAGATCCGGGAAAAATAGTACTGGTTCTCGAAGTTCATGCGGGCCGCTGCCTCTTTGATGGAAAGACTCGGGTCCTGGAGCAGTTCCTTCGCCCGGTGAATGCGCATCTGCAGAAAGTACTGGTAGGGAGTCAGTCCGGTGTATTGCCGAAAGATCTCCAGCAGCCGGCTGTAACTCACGCCCACGCGCTCGGCAATCTGTTCCACCTCGATTCCCTCGTTGACTCGGGTCTGCATGATGGCGCGCGCGCGCTGCACCAGCTCGCTGTCGCCAACCGCGGTTCGCGAGGAGGTTTCGATCCAGTGAATGTGCGCCAGCAGTTGCAGCACCAGAGCACCCATACGGACCTGGAATCCGGGGCTCTGCTGACGGCAGAGGCGAACGATCTGCTCGTAGTCCGCCATCACTTCCTGGTTCAATCCAATGTGGTGAACGGGCCGTTCCGGGCTGAACAGCCCGTTGTGCCAGAGGCGGTAGGGGTGCTCTCCGGAAAACCCCACCCAGTACTCGTGCCAGCCGGTCTCCTGCAGCGGACGGTAGGCGTGACGGATGCCGGGAAAGAGCATCATGATGTCGCCGGCCGCCACCTCGCAGCTGCCCATGCGGTCGGCCTCAAAGCGACCCCGTCCCGCGGTGATGTAGACTACCTGAAATTCGGGGAGAACCCGTCCGCTCGCCACCGTGGAGGCGTAGTCCTTGGGATGATCCTCGGGATAGATCGGATAGTGAGAACCGGGAGGAACCTGGGAATAGCCGGCGTCGTTGCAGTGGATCTCCCACCGAAGCGCTTCAGAATTCACGGGAAGATAGCGAGAAAAGGAGGCTCGAACGGTGTCCACAGAAAAAAAGTATATCCTTTTCCCGTTTTTGTCCATTTGCGGATATCAAAAGTGGGTTTACCGTGGAATCACGGGTATGGCAAACGGCAGGGTAAGGTGGAAAGTATGGCAGACGAGTTGAGAGTCGGAATCTTCGGGATTGGACTCGACACCTACTGGCCCCAGTTCGAGGGGCTGAAAACGCGGCTTGAAGGCTATCAGCAGCAGATCGCCGCGCAGATCGTGTCGCATGAGCGGATCGATCTGGTTGATGCCGGCCTGGTGGACAACCCCGAGCGGGCGCGCACCATTGGCTCCCTCTTTCGCCAGCAGCAGGTAGACGTGATTTTTTTGTATATCTCTACCTACGCGCTCTCTTCCACCGTTCTGCCGGTGGCACAGGCAACCGGGGTCCCCATCATCGTACTGAACATTCAGCCCGTTGCCGCCATCGATTACGAGAGCTTTAACCGCCTTGGCGATCGGGGTGTCATGACCGGAGAGTGGCTCGCCCACTGCCAGGCGTGCTGCGTGCCCGAGATTGCCAGTGTTTTCAACCGCGCCGGTATCGACTACCACCTGGTCACCGGCTACCTCGGAGAAGAACGTACCAACACCGCAATTGGTGAATGGGTAGAGGCCGCCCGGGTGGCCAAGGCAATGAAGACCAACCGCCTCGGCGTGATGGGCCACTACTACGCCGGAATGCTCGACGTCTACACCGACGTGACCCGCCAGGTTGCCACCTTCGGCGGTCACATCGATCTGATTGAGATTGATGAGCTCGCCGCCCTGCGGGAGAGCGTCAACGATGCAGAGACCGCGGCGAAGCTCGCGGAGTTTCGCAAGAGCTTCGACGTATCGCCCGAGTGCGAAGAGACCGAGTTGGAGCGCGCCGCGCGAACCTCGGTGGCGCTGGACAAGCTGGTGTCACGCCACGACCTGGGCGCGCTGGCCTACTACTACGAGGGTACCCCCGGCTCGCTGCACGAGAACATCGTCACCTCCGTCATAGCGGGAAACACCCTGCTGACCGGCAGGCACGTGCCGGTCTCCGGCGAGTGCGAGATCAAGAATGCGCAGGCGATGAAGATCATGGACAGCTTCGGGGCCGGTGGCTCGTTCTCCGAGTTCTACGCGATGGACTTCAACGACGACGTGGTGCTGCTGGGACACGACGGTCCGGCCCACTTCGCAATCGCAGAGGGGCGCGTCGGTCTGGTTCCGCTTCCGGTCTACCACGGGAAACCGGGCAAGGGGCTCTCGATCCAGATGACGGTCAAGCATGGGCCGGTTACCCTGCTGTCGGTCTGCGAAGGACCGCAGGGCGTCTACCTGCTGGTGGCCGAGGGCGAGTGCGTGCCCGGGCCGGTGCTCCAGATTGGAAACACCAACAGCCGCTACCGCTTTTCGCTTCCCGCCCGCGACTTCGTGGAACGATGGTCCCGCTTTGGCCCCTCGCACCACTGCGCGATCGGCGTCGGACGCGTGGCGGACCGGATCGAGAAGTTCGGGAAGCTGGTTGGGGCCCGCGTGGAGCGGGTCTGCTGACCGACGCCGTCTGCTGACGGACGTACTGAAAACCAGGGAGGAAGAGCGTGAAACGGGCAGGATTTGCAATGCAGCTCAAGCCGGGAAACGTGGCGGAGTACAAGCGGCGACACGACGAGATCTGGCCGGAGCTGGTGGCGCAGCTGGAGGCATCGGGGGTGCGGGACTACGTCATCTACCTGGACCCGCGCACCAACACTCTCTACGCAAGCCAGAAACTCACCGAGCACAATACCGCCGACACGCTGGCGCAGACCGAGATTGTAAAGAAGTGGTGGGCCTTCATGGCCGACCTGATGGAAACCAACCCCGACAACTCTCCGGTGGTCTATCCGCTGGATGAGATGTTCTACCTGGATTAAGGCGAGGAAACAGAATGGGCCTGTACGAAACCGCTCAAGAACAGTACGCCGCCGTCGGCGTTGACACCAACCGCGCCCTGGCACAGCTCGCTGAGATTCCGGTTTCCGTTCACTGCTGGCAGGGTGACGATGTGATGGGCTTTGAGGGGGCCACCCAGCTCACCGGAGGCATCCTTGCGACCGGCAACTATCCCGGACGCGCCCGTAACGTCAAGGAGTTGCGCGCCGACGTGGAGACCGCCTTCGCTCTCATCCCGGGGCAGAAGCGATTCAACCTGCACGCGATGTACCTCGACCACGGCGGTGCACCGGTTGACCGTGACGCCATCGAACCGAAGCACTTTGCGTCCTGGATCGAGTGGGCGCGCGGGCAGGGCGTCGCACTCGACTTCAACCCCACCTTCTTCTCGCACGCCAGATCGGCCGACGGCTTCACCCTCGCGCACCGCGACGCGGGAATCCGCGACTTCTGGATCGAGCACGGCCGTCGTTGTCGCACCGTTGCCGCCCACATCGGCCGCGAACTTGGCTCGGCGTGTCGCGACAACTTCTGGATTCCCGACGGCTGGAAGGACCAACCGGCGGACCGGCTTGAGCATCGTGCCCTTTTGGTGGATGCGCTCGACCGCATCTTCGCCGAGAAGCTCGACCCGGCCCACACCCTGGACGCGGTGGAAAGCAAACTCTTCGGCATTGGATCGGAGACCTACGTGGTGGGGTCGCACGAGTTCTACCTCGCATACGCCCTTTCCCGAAACGTGGTGCTGACGCTGGATGCCGGGCACTACCATCCAACCGAATCCGTGGCGGAGAAGATCAGCGCCCTGCTACCCTTCGTCCCTCGGCTGCTGCTTCACGTGAGCCGACCGGTGCGGTGGGACAGCGATCACGTGGTGCTCTTTGAC
>SLTF01000071.1 GCA_007130025.1 Spirochaetales bacterium
ATGTCATCCTTGTAGCCTGTGGTGAAGAAAAAGTCGCGCCGATTCGAGCTGCCCTCAGTGCCGGCTTCGCAGACATCCTGGTGGTTGACCGCGACACCGCCCACGCCGTCTTGCATCCCCCCGCCCGTTGAGAATCCCGCCCGAAACTCCTATACTCTTTCTGTATGCCGTATCGAGCAGAGTTGACCGAAATCGCGCCGCTCAACGACACCGTGATCCGGATCCGGACCACGCGACCGGAGGGGTTCTCGTTCCGGCCCGGGCAGTACTGCGACCTGGCGATCGACCGCCCCGGATTCCAGGATGAGACGCGGCCGTTCTCGTTTACCGGCACGCCGGACGAATCCAGCCTCGAGTTTGTGGTGCGCGTTCACCGCTCCCATCGGGGTGTGACCGCGGAGCTGCGCAATCTGGAACCGGGCAGCGGGCTGCTGCTCGACGAGCCGGAGGGGACCATCTCCTACCGCGGGCCGGGCTGCTTCATTGCGGGCGGAACGGGCATCACACCCTTCCTCTCCATCTTTCGCACCCACGGCGGAGAGGCCGATTTTGCGACGTCCAGCCTGCTCTTCTGCAACAAGACCGAGAGCGACCACTTTCTGGTGGACGAACTCGCCGCACTCTTTGGGTCGCGCGTCCGGTTTCTGGTCACCCACGAGCCGTCGCAGCGCTTCGAGAGCGGCTTCATCGACATCGATCTGCTTCGCGGATGTGCCGATCCGGCGTCGCTCTTCTCCGTCTGCGGCCCCGACGAAATGGTCAAGGAAGTCACCACCGGTCTGGCGGCGCTCGGCGTCCCGGACCAGAACATCATCATCGAACAATAGCCCCCAAGGAGTCCCGTCGTGCAGATTGATCCTGCGAGCCTCAGCCCCAAAGAAATGCACAAGATCATGATCGGAAGCGTCATCCCCCGCCCGATCGCCTGGATCACCTCGACCAACCCGGGCGGCACCACCAATCTGGCGCCATTCAGCTTCTTCAACGGAGTATGCGCAAAACCGGCCACCATTTCGATTTCCTTCAGCTACAACCCCGATCGCGAGGACCACAAAAAAGACACCCTGCGCAACATCGAGCGCACCGGTGACTTCGTGATCAACGTGGTGAGTGAGCCTCACCAGCAGGTGATGCACAACAGCTCCGCCAACGTACCCATGGACAAAAGCGAGATCGAGGCCCTCGGCCTGGAAACCCTTCCGAGCAGCGTGGTCAAGCCGCCGCGGCTCGCAGTGGCCCGAATCCAGATGGAGTGCACCCTGCACCAGCTCATTCCGGTGGGTGATGGCCCGGGAAGCGCGACCCTGATGCTCGGCCGCGTCCACCTGATCCACGTCGACGACCGCCTCATCGATGACGCCAACCACATCGACCAGCAGGGGGTTCAGGCGATCGGTCGCATGGCGGGAAGCAGTTACTGTTTTGTGCGCGAGATCTTTGACCTGGGCGTTCGACCATGATGACGCGAATGACCATCAGCGACCAACAGGCGCAGCACGCCATCGACAACGGCGAGTTCGGCCCCGAGGTGATCGCCGCGGCCCCCTGCGTTGCGGTGGTCCTCACCCAGAGCTGGTGCCCGCAGTGGATCGTCATGGAGCGGTGGCTCCGCGGCTTCGAGCGCGACGGCAAACCCGCCGAGTTGGACCTCTGCGTCGCCGAGTACGTCTACGACAAGAGCCCCATCTCCAATGCGTTCCGCCGGTTCAAGGAATCGGTCTACCGAAACGGCCAGATCCCCTACGTTCGCTATTACCACGACGGCCGACTCATCTCGCAGTCCAACTACGTCGGCTCGCGCGACTTCCTTTCGATCTTTGCCACAGCAGCGGAGGGACAGTCGTCATGACCCACTTCCGCGAGGCGATGATCATCCCCTATCTCGGCGTTCGCCCCACAATCGACACAAGCGTTTTCGTGGCGCCCGGGGCTACCGTCATCGGGGACGTCGCCATTGGCGCCGGGTCGAGCGTCTGGTACGGCTCGGTGATCCGCGGTGACGTCCACTCCATCCGCATCGGCGAGATGACCAACATCCAGGACGGCACCATCATTCACGTGACCCACGACACGCACCCCACGGTGGTGGGGAGCGGCGTCACCGTGGGGCACCGGGTGATCCTTCACGGCTGTACCGTCCATGACTACGCGTTGATCGGGATGGGTTCCACCGTGCTCGACGGTGCGGTGGTGGAAACGAGGGCAATGGTGGCCGCGGGGGCCCTGGTCACGCCGGGTACGGTGGTGCCAACCGGCACCCTCTTCGGCGGCGTGCCGGCGCGCAAGCTGCGCTCACTCACCGAAGCCGAGATGGCCGACTTCACCGCCTCCGCCGAGCGCTACCACGGCTACGCCGCGCAGAGCGCCGCCGATCTCTCCCAGGAGCAGCTCCCATGACCGAAGACGAAAAACTCAAAAAGGCCGGCCGGCCTCAGCAGATCTCCAGCGCGATGCACCAGTTCTACCGCGGCAAGATGGAGACGGTGCCCAAGTGCGCGGTACGCAGCATGGACGACTTCTCCGTCTGGTACTCACCCGGAGTCGCCGCGCCGTGCATGGACATCCACCGCGAGCCGGATCTCGTCTACGACTACACCAGCAAGTGGAACACCGTGGCCGTCATCTCTGACGGCAGCCGCGTCCTGGGCCTGGGCGACATTGGCCCCAAGGCGGGCCTGCCGGTCATGGAGGGCAAGGCGCTGCTCTACAAGCACCTCGGTGGCGTGGACGCGGTTGCCATCACCCTCGATACCAAGGATCCCGACGAGATCATCCGCACCGTACTGCTGCTGCAGCCGGCCTTCGGCGGAATCAACCTCGAGGACATCGAGCAGCCCAAGTGTTTCCGCATCCTGGACACCCTGCGCGAAGAGGCCGAGATCCCCGTCTGGCACGACGACCAGCAGGGAACGGCCACCGTCACCCTCGCGGGGCTGCTCAACGCGCTGAAGCTCACCGGACGGTCGCTTGCCAACAGCAGCATCGCATTCATCGGCAGCGGAGCCGCCAACGTCGCGTGCGCGCGGCTGATCTTTGGCATGGGGGCCGATCCCGGCGCCTGCTACATGGTGGACAGCCGCGGCATCCTCGGCACCCACCGCGACGACATCAAGACCCGACGCAACGAGTTCCCCGAAAAGTGGGAGCTCTGCGAATCAACCAACGCGGTGGGACGAACCGGAGGCATCGCCCAGGCGATGGAGAACGTGGACGTGGTGATCTCGCTCTCCAAACCGGAGCCCGGCACCATCCGTCCCGAATGGATTCGCGCCATGAAGGCCGACCCCATCGTCTTTGCCTGCGCCAACCCAACCCCTGAGATCTGGCCGTGGGACGCCACCGAGGCGGGAGCCGCGGTGGTTGCCACCGGGCGCAGCGACTTCCCCAACCAGGTGAACAACAGCCTCTGCTTTCCGGCCATCTTCCGCGGCGCCCTCGACGTCCGCGCGCGCACCATCACCGACGAGATGTGCTTTGCCGCGGCTCAGGCGCTCGCCGACTCGGTGGCATCGGAGCTTGGCCCCGAGCGCATCATTCCCACCATGGAAGAGCGCGAAGTCTTTCCCCTGGTGGCCGCCGAAGTGGGTATGAAGGCGCAGGAACAGGGGGTTGCGCGGCTCAGTATGAGCCGGGATGGGCTGCTTCAGTCGGCGCGAGAGATGATCGAGCGGTCGCACCGACTCACCGCGGCCATGATGCGCGATGGGTTCATTGCCGAACCAAAGGAAGAACTGTGATGTACGATCTGGTGATTCTGGGGGGCGGTCCGGCGGGGCTTTCCGCCGCGGCGTACGCAATCCGCAAGGGTATCTCGTTTCTGCTGGTAGCCGAATCGCTGGGCGGGAAATCGATGTATCGCGTGACCATCCCCGGCGCAACCGAACACCACGTGGTGCGACCCGACCAGCTGATCGCGGGATTTCGTCGTGAACTGGAGTATCTCAAGGACCGGCTCTGCATCGGCACCGTCACCGGGGTTGCGGCAGAGAACGGTGGCTACCGCGTGACCGCTACCGTTGACGGAGCGCCCACCGAAATTCAGAGCAAACTGCTGCTGGTTGCCACGGGTACCAGCGTCCGTCGGCTTGGCGTGCCGGGTGAACGGGAGTTTGCGGGACGGGGGCTGGGCTACTCGACGGTGAGCTATTCGCATCTCTTGCGCGACCGCAGCATCTTTCTCTACGGCGACAGCCGACGGACGGTGGAAGCCGCCATGGAGGCCGCGGCGTTTGCCCGGACCATCATCCTGCTGCTGGAGCCACTGGGCAAGTACCACGAGATCTACCGCGAACGCATCGACAACGTAAAGAATATCGTGCTGCTGGAGAACCGGACGGTTGCCGCCTTTCGTGGCGAAGAGAGCTGCGACCTGGTGGAGCTGGTTACCCCCGAGGGCGAGCGCGAGGAGTACCGGGCCGACGCCTTCTTCGTGGAACTCAGCCCCACGCCAAATTCGGCCATCGTTTCCCACCTGGTGGAGACCGACGAGACCGGTGCCATTGTGGTGGACACCAGCAACCGGACCTCGGCGGACGGAATCTACGCCGCGGGGGACGTCACCAACGTGGGATTTGAGCAGATCATGGTGGCAATTGGTGAGGGAACGAAGGCGCTGCTGTCAGCCTACCGCAGAGTCTTCCACGCTCCCTGACGGACGGAGGCACGCAACAAGGTCCGCTGCAAAGGCTCGCACCGCCGGCACGCGAATACGATCCACGTCCTCGCGAACCTTTGCGATGTTGTGCATCAGAAAGCGGTCGATGAACTTGAGCCGCTGCAGCTTCACCTGCCCACCGAGATCTGCACTCGCGCACGCATGGCCGTGCAGCCAGGAGGGAAAGGCTTCCACCAGCTGGCTCGCGGCCTGTTCGCCATCGTAGAGACAGGTGATGAAGATCCCCACCGGTCGACCGGTCAGCAGTTCGCGATGGGAATCGCAGAACTTGGGAATGTCGCCAATGATCCGTCCCGCGTAGATGGGCCCACCAATCACCACAAGGTCCGCGCCGTTGATGCGCTGCGCATCGGCCTCCGCGACGGGCAGAAGCTCGACCTGCTCGAGTCCGGCCGCCACCAACTCCGTGCGAATCAGCTCAACAACCGAGCGGGTGGTTCCGTAGCGAGTCGCGTACACGATCACTGCACTGCTCATCGGCTTCCCCCCTCGGTGATTGGCCCGGCTGCCATGCTCGGCTCAGGCTTCCCTGCCGAAGCAGCGCTGGCGCGAATGTGGTAGAGCCGGTTTCTCAGATAGAGTGCAATGTCGATCGAGACCATGGTCCCATTCAGAATGTAGAGAAAGATCACCGCGTCGTAGAGGAAGAAGATCTTGTGCAGAATTCCGGCGATGTACCCAATCAGAAGCGCAACAAGAAAAATAAGACTCTTTGAGCCAACCTGACGGGTGGTGTACGATTTGTAGATGGAGAACGGCCACGCCATTCCGAAGCAGATCAGCATGATGATTTCAAATAGACTCATGTCACAAACCCTGTGACCGTGAGAATACATGAGAAATTCGATCCTGTACAGCGCAGCACGTACACGCCTCAGTCATCGGTATCAGGCTCGCTGTCGAAGGACGGCGGCGGGGGCGCGAGTTCATCCTGGTCAAAGACCACGATGGTGCCCGCGATGTTCATCACGTCTCCCGGTTGCAGGTCGCGACGCGTGGTTGGCTTGTTGTTGACCGTGATCTCATCGCTGCTTTCCACCCGGTATCGACTCTTCCTGGGATCGTAGATGACGGTTGCGTGGTGGGCCCGCATGGAGGGCGACCCGTGGATGGTGAGGTCTGCGTTGTCGGCGCCGCCGATAACCGTCTGCCCCTGACGCAGGGCGAACATACGCGTCTCTGCCCTCGGGCCGCCGATGATCTCGAGGTTGGCGTCGGTGCGACGATTCTGGAACCGCAGCTGCCGCATGAGAATCCAGAGCCCGATCGCAACCACCGCGGGAATGAGGGCCAGCCAGCCCATGCGCGCGGCCGACGTTCCCAGGATAGTGCTCGAGAAGTAGAATCCGGTGTCCCGGAACAGCGCTCCCGCCTCATCCACGTACTCTACCCGCACCCACTTTCGTTCGGCGGGGCGCATGGTGGGTGAAAAGGTGATGCGGTACTCCTGCAGTACCCGGTTGCGGATGTCCAGGTAGACCTGAGCGAGCTCTTCGTCGTTCCGGGCGTCGAAGATGCGTCCACCGGTTCCGCGGGCAACCTCGTTCAGGTTGTCGTCCTGCTCGGTGCCGAAGTGCACCGCGAAGACCGACACCCCGTCGTTCTGCAGCTGGGTAATCGACTCGGTGTATTCAAAGACCCGCGTCCCGTGCCGGGGATGGGGTCGGTTGGTGTGCTCCCATACGGGGAAGTTCTCACCGTCGGAGAGCACGATGAGCACGGTGCGTCCCGGGATATCAGCGAGCTCCTGCGACGCATCGATCATGCCCGCGTAAAGCTCGGTAAAACCCTCGCCGGGACCGGGACGATCAATGGCATCTACCAGACGCTGGATCTGCAGCCGGCTGGTGATGGGAGGCGAATGGAGTCGGAAGCCGGTGTTGAATTCGGCGAGACCCACCCGGTCGTTGGGGTTCTCGATCGACTCCAGAAAGATCTGCGTCGCGCGACGGGCGTGGGACATGCGCATCTCTTCCACCACGGTGGTGGGTTCGTCGTCGATGGTATCGTACATGCTGCCGGAGTTGTCGATCAGCAGCAGAAAGGTGATCCCCTCTTCCAGATTGGCCACGGTCGTAACGCGGTGGGAGCCGATGCGGGTGAAACGCTCACCATCCACCGATTCAAAGACGCGAAAGCTCTCGGCGCCCAGTCCGGTTACCGGAACGTCGTTGCGGTCGGTGACGGCAACAAAGACATCCACCTGCTGCCTGGTGAGCAGCCGGCTCGGATCGACCTGAGAAACCGTTATTTCCGCGAAGAGAACCGCGGGAAGTACCAGCGCCACGATGAGCGCGAACCCGATGCGTTTCATGTCGCCTCCCTATTCGTGACGAAAAAACAGCTTGGCCGATCCAAT
>SLTF01000042.1 GCA_007130025.1 Spirochaetales bacterium
GTTGGGATTGCGGGTGTTGGGCTCGCGGGCGCCGCGGTGGGTTTGTCGATCGGGTACGGTGCGCTGATCGGGTTTCTGGTGTTGATGGGGATCGCCGGGGGCGGGTATCACCCGGCGGCCGCACCGCTCATTTCCGCGGCGGTTCCGGCGCCGCAGCGGGGTAAGGCGTTGGGGCTGCACCTGATCGGCGGAAGCAGCAGCCACCTTGTCTCGCCGCTCGTCGGCGTCGCCATCGCCGGCCTGATCGGGTGGCGCGGGGCGTTTGTCGTAATCTCGCTGCCGGTATTCGTCTTTGGTATGGCGCTCTTCTGGATTCTGACCCGTGATGAGGTTCCTGCCCGGACCGGACCAGTAAGGGCCGCGGTTCGATCCGCCGACGCGGCGGCAGAGATTCCAACCCGACCGTCGGTGATCGCAGTGTTTCTGGTGATGACCGCAACCGTGGGTGCGTTCACCGGATCGGTGATCGCGTTCATCCCGCTCTTCCTGGTCGACGTGTTTGGCGCGTCCGAGCACGCGGCCGCGATCTTTCTTTCGGCCTTCTACTCGACCGGTCTCTGGGCGTCACCGCTCGGCGGGACGGTATCGGACCGGTTTGGGCCACTGACGGTCTTCCTGATCCTCGCGATTGCAATCGGACCGTTGATCATGCTGCTCGGTGTGGCGCCACACTGGATGGTGATCGCGTTGGTGATGGTGGGAATTGGAGTGACGCTCTTTGTGCGGATGCCGGTCTCGGAATCGTATCTGGTGACGGCGGTCCGGAAGAAGAACCGGTCGACCGTACTCGGCATCTATTTCTTCGCGGGGATGGAGGGGAGCGGGATTCTCACCCCCATCCTTGGCCACACGATCGACGTGCACGGGTTCCGGACGGGATTCGCAGGCGTTGGCGCGGTGCTCAGCGCGATTGTTGTGGCCGGGTGCGTCGCGTTGTTTGTGTTGAAGCGCACCCGGAGCGCGGAGTCGGTTCTGGCGTAGGGGGAGGGCGGCATCGGTTGCGCCCGGGAGTGTTGCCGGGTATGATGGGCGCCATGCAGAAAACATTACTCATTTACTTGGTATTGGCGGTGCTTCTTCTTGTGCCGGCGACCGCGGCGCTTGGCCAGGCCGACAACTCGGTGAGGTTCTCGATCTCCGACGGCGACGGGACAACGGTGGTAGAGGGTCGGCTTGCCGACGGGTATGTCGGCGAGTTTGACTTCTCGGGATCCCTCGATGCGCAGCGGCTCCAACAGCGTAACCCTTCGTTTGATCCGGTGCTGGTGTTCGAGCACACCCAACCGGTGGCGGCGCTTGAGGAAGGCGTCGGAACCATCTTCCTCTTTGCCTCATCCACCCCGATTGAGTTTGCCGACTGGCAGGGTGTGCCGGCTGCCGGCGCCACCAGGCTGACGATGTTGATTGGCGCCCCCCGCGACGGGGTACGCGAGCACGCGTTTGTGATGCTGCTCCATAACGACGGGGAGCGCATCTATTTTTCGTCGGTGCACGACCAGACGCTGACCGTGGACGGGGTGACCGTGGATGAGCTCGCCGGCCGGATTAACGGCCGGGTTTCCGGGGCGTTCGAGCTTGTTGGGGTGTCGATGACGCCGGATGGACGACCTGACTTTGACGATCCCGATCCGAACATTGTCGCGGCGACGTTTGCATCGAACTTCAGCTCCGCGTTGACCGATCAGGACGTCACCATGCTGACCCGGCCGTTACAGTAACCGACTCAGCGCGGTACCCACACCGACACGGAGGCGGCGTTGCAGCGGAACTCAGCCCATCCGTCGTCGTCGGTGGTGACGGAATCGGCGATGTGCTCGGTGATGTCGATGTAGGTGGTGTTGGGGACCCCCTGCATCCGCTTGGTGCCGGCGTCGCCGCTGCTCAGGATCACGGCCATGCCGCCCGGGGCTGCGTCTGAACCCAGACGGGTCCAGCCGATGCAGGAGGCGTGGTCGAAATAGTCGTACTGTTCGCCGTAGGCATTGGTTTTGCGCGCGTGCAGAAACCGGTCGATAAGCCAGCGGTGGCTCTCCATCCAGATCTCGTGCTCGTTTCCGTCGCTCCCACGGTCGGTGTAGTGGGCGCCGTAGTAGTCGGCGGCAAACACGCAGGGGTAGCCGTCGCGTCGCAGCAGGATCAGCGCGTACGCCAGCGGCTTGAACCACGCCTCGACCACCGATTCCAGCGACTGAAGCGGCTGCGAATCGTGGTTGCTCACCAGCGTGACCGCCAGTGAGGGGTGGTCCGCAACGAGCGTTCCGTTGAAGATGGTGCGCAGATCGTAGTCTGCGCCTTCGCGGCCGGCAGCGGCGAAATGGTAGTGCAACACCACGTCAAACAGCATCATGTTGCCTTTGGTTACGGTGATGAAGTGCTCCAGCGCCTCGCTCTCACCCGACCAGTACTCCCCCACGGCAAAGAGATCGCGGCCGGTATGGCGGCGGACATGGTCCAGCCAGTCGAGGAAGAAGCTCGACTTCACGTGTTTGACCGCGTCAAAGCGAAAGCCGTCGACCCTGGTGGTGTCCATGAGCCACTCGCCCCAGTAAAAGAGCTCCTTCTGGACGTCCGGATTATTGATGTCCAGGTTGCAGCCCATCAGGTAGTCGAAGTTGCCCTTCTCGAGGTCGACGCTGTCGTCAAACGCCTTCCCTTCGAACAGGTAAACCGCATCGGTCTCGCCGTCGAAGGCGTTATGGTCGGCGGCGTTGAAATGCCACCAGTGCCACTGAAGCTGCGAATGCGTACCGTTCCGCCCCGGAAAGGTGAAGTGCGTCCACGCCTTGATCAGCTGTTCCTCGCCAATCGGCTCGTTGCGGTTCTCCGGGTCGTAGGGGGTGGCGCGAAACTCCTCTTCACCGTCGGCTCCGAGTTTGTGGTTGAAGACGATGTCCGCGTACACCTGAATGCCGGCTTCCTGCGCGCGACGAATCGCAGCGAGGTACTCCGCGCGCGTGCCGTACTTGGTGCGAACGGAGCCCTTCTGATCGAACTCCCCGAGATCGAAGAGGTCGTAGACGCCGTATCCAACATCGTACCCGCCGGCGGCTCCCTTGTATGCCGGCGGCAGCCAGACACTGGTGACGCCAGCGGCAGCGAGCTCTCCGGCGTGCGCGGCGAGCTGCCGCCACAGCCCACCGTCGGCGGGGGTGTACCAGTGAAAGTACTGCATCATCACCCCGTTGTATTCAGCCATGGTGCGTATTGTAGCCGGGCGCCGTGGCAGACGGCTACCGGGTGGGGGATGGGCGCGGGGGAGCGGTAGTGATCGGAAATATTACGTCAATGTAGGTTTATGGCTCACCGGCAACGCGCCCGTACTACGTTGGGCGGTATTGCGCAAAAAAGCTTGCCCTTTTGTATGCGTTTCATGCATAATCATACTGCGGATCGCCTTGCCGCGATCTTGAGTCGAATGATCAAGAAGCTGAGGAGGTGAAGCAGATCAATAGTTGATTGGGTGGGCGCGATGGTTAGTCTGCGTCCTTTCACTTGATGAGTAAAGGGGGAGAAATATGAAAAATGCATTCAGCATAGCGCGAAAGACTTTGGTGGTGATGCTCGTACTCATGGTTGCGGCAACCGCAGCCTTTGCCGGTGGTGGCCGGGAAGAGGGAACCGCGGCACCTGCGGGGCCAACGCGGCTCAGCATGGGCGGCGGCTGGGTAACCGGTGTCTATTTTCCGATGGCGGGAGCCATGTCGCGCATTGTCCACACCCAGATGGAAGGCGTATCGCTGACGGTTGAGTCTTCGGGAGCATCGGTTGTCAACGCGAACCTGATCCGGTCGCGCGATCTGGATATGGCCATTGTGCAGAACGATGTGGCCTACTACGCCTTTAACGGCACCGGTATTTCCGCATTTGACGGCAACGCCGTACCGAACATTCGCGGTCTGTTCACCATGTATCCGGAGCCGGTGCAGCTGGTGGCACGGGCCAACTCGGGAATCTCGAGTCCGTCCGATCTGCGTGGGCGACGCGTTGCGATTGGACCGCTGGGTAGTGGCGCAGAGGTCAACGCGATAGAGGTGCTCCAGGTAGCCGGACTGACGCTGGATGATCTTTCAGGCGTTGAACGGCTCGCCGCCAGCGAGGCAGCAGACTTCCTGCGGGACGGGCGGGTTGACGCCGCGTTCTTCACCGTTGCCATTGGCGCCGCGGTTATTTCAGACCTTGCGGTTTCCCAGGACATCGTGGTGGTGCCCATTACCGGCCGGTACGCTGAGGCGCTGAAGGCGCTTCGACCCTTCTACGCTACGGCAGCGATTCCCGCGGGTACCTACAACAACGTCCCCGCGTCAGAAACCGTGGCGGTTCTGGCGATGGCGGTAGCGGACGCGGCGCTTTCCGAAGAGATTGTGTTCAACTTCATGACCGCGATTTTTGACAACACCGCGACCCTTGCGTCAGCGCACGCCGCGGGCCGCATGGTGACGCTTGAGTCTGCACTTGACGGTATGCCGATTCCGCTGCACCCGGGAGCCGAGCGGTTCTTCGCACAGCACGGAATGCAGTAAACGTCTACAGTCCGCGAAATCTTTTCGGGAGCCCGGGATGTTCCTGGGCTCCCTCACTATTTTGTACGAACGGAGAATGCACAGTGGAATCCGCACACATTGCGCGCACTGAAGACGGAATTGACCTTTCCAAGATGAGTGATGAGGGGCGGATCCGTTCCCCGGGTGGTGTGATTGGCGCCATCATTTTTGGTGCCGGTCTGGTATGGTCGCTCTTTCATCTGTACACACTCGGCTTTGGAATGTTGACGTCCGTGCTTCAACGCAGCGCGCACCTCTCGCTGGGGCTTGCACTGTGCTTTCTTTACTTTCCTCAGAACCGAAAAAAGGTTGCTGATCGGTACGATTATGTGCCGTGGTACGATCTGGTGCTTGCCGTGCTCTCGTTCGCGAGCATCTTCTATATCTTTGTGAATTACGATCAGATCGTGAGCCGAGTGGGATCTCCCACGCAGCTCGATGTGATTATGGGTGTGGCCGCGGTGGTGTTCCTGCTGGTTGCATCGTACCGGGCGTTTGGTCCGGCACTGTCGATTGTGACGATAGCTTTTCTGATCTATCCGTTTGTTGGGCAGCATTTTCGTGGGCTCCTTGGTCATCGCGGTTACTCGGTGAATCGGGTGGTCAACGAGCTCTACCTGACGAACTCGGGCATCTTTGGCATTCCCATTGGTGTCACCTCTACCTTTGTTTTTGCCTTTGTGCTCTTTGGGTCGTTCTTCCAGGTACTGGGCGCGGGCGAGTATCTGGTGAAGATTGCCTTCTCCGTGCTTGGCCGCTTTCGCGGCGGACCGGCGAAGGCCGCGGTATTGGCGAGCGGTTTCATGGGAAGCATTGCGGGAAGCTCCGTGGCGAACACGGTGGTGACCGGAAGCATCACCATACCGACCATGATCAAGACCGGTTTTGATCCGCACGTGGCCGGTGGCGTGGAGACGGCGAGTTCGACCAACGGGCAGTTCCTTCCGCCGGTGATGGGTGCGGCGGCGTTTATCATGGCGGAGTTCACCGGTATCCCGTACTGGGAGATTGCGGCGGCAGCGCTGATTCCTGCCGTCATCAGTTACGTGGGACTGCTCGGTATGGTCCATCTTCACGCGGCCAAGACCGGGATGAAGGCGATGCCCGCGGACCAGATCCCGCCGCTGGCGAAAACCTTCTTTGCCGGCATCTTTTACTGGATTCCGGTTGGCGTGCTCATCCACTATCTGCTGATCGTGCGCATGACGCCCTTCGCCGCCGGATACTTCGCGATTCTGACGGTGCTGGCGATGCTGGTAGCAAAGCGCCTCGTGAGCCTGGTTCGAAAAGTGAAGCGCGAAGGCGTGCCGATTGCCGAGGGCCTGGTGGAAGAGGCCAAGGGCTTCGGAAAGGACTTCATTGGCGGACTCGACAGCGCGGCGAAAAGCATGGCCGGAATTGCGGTAGCCTGCGCCTGTGCGGGGATCATTGTTGGGGTGGTCACGGTCACCGGGCTGGGCATGACGGTGACGCTCATCTTCTCGGTCATGGCGCAGACCAGCCTCTTTCTGCTCCTTCTCGGCTCGGCGATTCTGTCGATTATCCTTGGCCTTGGACTCCCAACCACGGCGAAGTACGCGGTTATGGCCACCCTGGTTGCTCCGGCGATTCTTTCCGCGGCACCCGGGCTTCCGGTGGTTGCGGTTCACCTCTTTATTCTCTACTACGCGATCCTGGCCGATGATACTCCGCCGGTGGGTGTGGCCGCGTACGCGGCGGCCGCGATCGCGCGAGCCGATCCCATCAAGACCGGTATCATTGGCTTCAAGTTTGATCTGGGAGCCTTCTTCCTTCCTTTCATGTTTGTGTACAACCCGCAGTTTCTGATGATCGATGCCGCGTGGTACGAGGTTCTCCTGATCAGTGCGACCGCTCTGCTCGGGATCTACTGTCTGTGTGCGGTGATTCAGCGCTGGCTGTTGACCCGGCTTTCGTGGTGGGAAATGGCGGTTCTCTTTGGCGTGGCCGTGGCGATGGTGTGGCCGGGCTGGATCACCGATACGGTCAGTCTCGCCGCGTTTGCCCTGGTGTTCCTCTCGCAGAAACGGAAGGTTGGGCGCGAGGTCTCCCCGCCGGCGAGTCCTGCTTTTACGTAAATGAATCTGGAATGAAACCGAGCGGGCGTACGACTGCCTGGCGCGGTTCAATTGCCCGGCGTGTGCTGCTCCCGGCCGCGCTGGGTGTGCTCCTGGTTTCCGCGGGTCTCCGTGAGCCGGGATACACGCTGCTCATTACCCGCACCAACGGTGACGAGGTTGTCGCGGAGTTGCCGATCTCCGCGGGTGACGAGTTTGCCCTTCAGTACACCCATTCCGTCAGCAACACCCCCGTCAGCGGAGAGTTCCGGATAACCCCGAACGGACGCATGCAACCCACCGTCACGCGGTTTTTCGCCTTTGGCCCCGGTCTTCCCTGGACACCCGACACCGAACACGAGACCGATGACCAAGGCCGGATCGTCTTTACCCACGATGA
>SLTF01000168.1 GCA_007130025.1 Spirochaetales bacterium
CGAAGGTCTCATGCATCGGCCCTGGTGGCGAGCAGATGAGCCTCATCGCTTCCGTCATGAACGAGAAAGACCGGGCGGCCGGCCGCTCCGGCGTTGGTGCCGTCATGGGCAGCAAGAACCTCAAGGCGATTGTTGCGTTTGGCACCGGCCGTTCTCCCCTCGCCGACGAGCCGAAGTTCAAGGAAATCATCAAGACCAAGATTGGCGCACTGAAAGAAAACCCAATCACCGGCCAGGGTCTCCCCGGGTTGGGTACCAAGGTTCTGGACAACATCATCAACCAGAGCGGTATGTATCCCACCCGAAACTTTCAACAGGTCATGTTTGACGGTACCGAGAACATGTCGGGTGAAGCCCTCGTGGAGAAGGGATATCTCCAGAAGAACACCGGCTGTTACATGTGCCCAATCCGCTGTGCGCGTGACGTGGTCCACCCCAACGGCCGGCACGGCGAAGGTCCCGAATATGAAAGTGGTTGGGCGTTTGGGCCGATGTGTGGCATCGACGACCTGGCGGCCATTGTTGACGCCAACTTCACCTGCAACGACCTCGGTCTCGACACCATCTCCGCCGGCGTAACCATCGCCTGTCTGATGGAGCTCTACGAAAAGGGCTACATTCCCAAGGAAGACCTCGAGAAGGGCCCGGAGCCGGTGTTTGGTTCCACCGAGGCCATGATTTACTATCTGCGCAAGATGGGACTCTCCCAGGGCATCATCGGAAAGCGCATGGCGCAGGGCTCCTACCGCCTTGGTGAAGCGTACGGGCATCCCGAACTCGCAATGGTGGTGAAAAAGCAGGAACTCCCCGCCTACGACCCCCGCGGCGTCCAGGGCATGGGCCTCTCCTACGCCACCAGCAACCGCGGCGGCTGCCACGTTCGCTGCTACATGATCTCTCCTGAGATCCTCGGCGCCCCCGAGAAGCTCGATCCTCAGGAACTGAAAGACAAACCCCAGTGGGTCATGACGATGCAGGACCTCACCGCCGTTATCGACAGTTCAGGCCTCTGTCTCTTCACCTCCTTTGCGGTCGACCTCCAGGGTTACACCGACATGATCAACGCCGCAACCGGCTTCAACTACACCCCTGAAGAACTGCTCGCGTGTGGAACCCGTACCTGGAACCTCGAGCGCCAGTTTAACCTGGCCTCCGGAGTGACTCCGGCGGAAGACACGCTACCCAAGCGCGTACTCGAAGTCCCCGCGGAAACCGGCCCTAACAAGGGACAGGTGCATCGGTTGGGTGAGCTGCTTCCGGAATACTACCAGATCCGGGGATGGGACACCAAAGGTATTCCCACCGACGCAACCCTGAAGGAGCTGGGCGTAGTCTGATGTCAGGTACCCGTTCCATTGAAGTAAAATTGTTCGCCACCCTGAGGATGAAACTCGGGGTGGCCTCCGTGACGCTCACGCCGGAGGCTGACGTCACCGTACGGGACATGATTCGAATGCTCGAGCAGTCCACGGGAGCCGAATTCTACCATGATCTGGTGGACACAAACGGAGATGTGCTGCGATCGGGAACCATCATCCTGCTCGACGGAACCAACATCCATCACATGCAGGGGCTGGACACACCGGTCAACGCCTCTCAGGTGGCGGTGTTTCCGCCCGCCGGCGGCGGGTGATCCAGAGCCGCGCATCCGCGCGAACGGAACACCGCCCAATCGACGATTTCTCCCCGCCGGCGCGTGTCGGCGGGGCTATTCTACCCTGCAGCCGTCGCTCCCTTCTTCGGTAAACACCGGCAAGCCGAAAACCGTGTAACGAGAAATATAGTCAATCTCAGGATTGGGGAGCTCACCGAGCGAGGCGTGAAACCGCTGTACCGTCTGGTAGTTCTGCTTGGAGAGCACGACACGGGAAGGACTCCCGCCCGCGGCAATCAGATCGCGCTTCTGCGAAAACAGTACCAGAAGAATCTCCTGCGCGCTCGGTTGTTGATCGGAAGTCATACCGTCAAATCCGCCAAGGCGGAACCGATGAGGAGCGGGGTTCCCGCCCTCACCGTGTTTCGCCGGCCGATTGGCTTTCCGTTCCCGGTTCTGCAAACGCTAAAAGAACAGGCCGAGCAGGTTGTACTCGCCAAAGATCGATACCGTAATCAGCGATACGGTCGCCATGATCTTAATCAGGATGTCCAGGGAGGGGCCAACGGTGTCCTTCAGCGGATCGCCTACGGTATCGCCCACAACACCGGCGGCGTGCGCATCAGATCCCTTGCCGCCGTGATGCCCCTCTTCGATGTACTTCTTCGCGTTGTCCCACGCTCCACCGGAGTTTGCCGTGAACAGTGCGAGCATGATGGCCGACAGGGTCGTCCCAATCAACAGGCCACCCACAAAGTCGGCACCAAAAATGAAGCCACTGGCAATCGGGGTCAGAACCGCAATCAACGCAGGCACCTTCATCTCAGAAATCGCCCCGGCCGATGAGATCTCGATACAGAGCCGATAGTCGGGCCGCACCTCGCCGGTCAGGATGCCCGGGTTCTCGGCAAACTGCCGCCGCACTTCCTGAACCATCTTCCGCGCCGCATTCGCCACCGCCTCGATCAGGATACCCGAAAACAGGAAGGGCAGCGCCGCACCAACGAGTCCCCCGGCCAGAACCAGCGGATTGATCATGTCGAGCACCAGCACGAAGTTATTGATGGTATCGTCCGGCCCCGCCTGGGAATAGAGATACGAAGCGAAGAGCGAAAGCGCCGCCAGCGTTGCCGAACCAATGGCAAAACCCTTTCCGATTGCCGCCGTGGTATTCCCCACCGAGTCGAGCTTGTCGGTGATCTCACGAACGTAGGGATCGAGCTTCGCCATTTCGCTGATACCGCCGGCGTTATCCGCGATCGGTCCGTAGGTATCGACACTCACCGTTGCCGCGACAAAACTCAGCATGCCAACCGCCGCCATGGCCACACCGTAGAGCCCGGCAATTGCGTTGGCGCCAATGACCGCCACGGCCAGCACGATGAGCGGCAGAAAGGTTGACTTCATGCCGATGGCAAGGCCCTGAGTGACGGTAAGGCCAACACCCTCACGACACGCCGCCGCGATGCTCTGCGTTGGTTTGAAGTCGTAGCTGGTGTAGTATTCCGCCAGCTGCCCGATCATGATACCGCTGACAATCCCCAGAACCGCCGCGGCCCACGGACTCATGACACCGAGGGAAAAGCCGATTTCCGCAAGCCCCTCAGCCCGTCCCGCGAAGAAGAACCAGGTGAACACGCCGGTTGACAGAAGGGTAAGAATCGCCGACGTCCACGTCGCGACGTTCAGTTCGCGATGGGGGCGATCCGTTGGTTTCTTCAGAATGAGCGTGAGAATTCCCAGGATGCACGCCAATACCCCAATAGCCGCAAACATCAGGGGGAAGGTGACCAGTCGGACTACCAGTTCTCCGGAAAGCTCCCGAGTGGTACCCAGTCGAAGGTGGTACATGTAGGAGGCAAGCACCACCGCGGAGATGATCGAACCCACATAGCTTTCCAGCAGGTCTGCACCGAGGCCGGCAACGTCACCGACGTTGTCACCAACGTTGTCGGCAATGGTCGCGGGGTTTCGGGGATCGTCTTCGGGGATATGAGCCTCGGTCTTCCCGACCAGGTCGGCTCCCATGTCCGCGGCCTTGGTGTAGATTCCACCGCCCACGCGGTCAAACATGGCGATGATGGAACAGCCAAGCGCGTACCCGGACACGCTCATGGTAAATGGAATGAAGTTAATTCCGATCCAGTTGACGCTGACCGTGAGATTCTCCGGGCTGGTCTGCCCGAGCAGCCTCCCAAACACAAAGTAGACCACGGTAAGGCCGAGGAGCGAGAACCCCGCCACACAGAGACCCATGACACTTCCGCCCTGAAAGGCGACCTTCAACGTGCTTCCGAGGCTTTTCGACTCCCGCGCGCGATTGGAGACCCGAACGTTCGCGAGCGTCGCGATCTTCATCCCGATCCAGCCGGCAGTGGCGCTCATCAAGGCTCCGAGCACAAAGGAAACCCCCGTGTACCAGGAAACCACCACGCCAAGCACAACCGCGATGACCAGCGCGATCGAACCGATGATCTTGTACTCATGCCGAATGAAGGCATCGGCGCCTTCCTGGATCGCCCCGGCGATCTCCTGCATGAGCCCCGTGCCCGTGTCGAGCTTCTTCACCGCGTAGAAGTTGATTGCGGCGAACGACAGGGCTGCTACCACTGCAACCACTACGATTCCCAACATCTGCCTGTTTCCTCTCTATGACTATGCGTGTGCCGCCCGAAGCCGGCTCCGTGCCACGGATTAGCGGACGGTATGAAAATTGAATTGACAGCATCCTATCATCTCCGTATCGTATGCGCAATGGATACGGTATCTTCTCCCTCGCCACGCCATGTCACCGACGTCGACTGGAAACAGTGGGAACCAACCGATCGAGCGGTTCTCTGTTTCCTGCGAACCGAAACACAAATCTTGTTGATTCACAAGAAACGAGGCCTTGGAAAGGGCAAGATCAATGGACCCGGAGGAAGAATCGATCCGGGGGAAACCGCGCTTGAGGCGGCGATACGGGAAACCGAGGAAGAGGTGGGACTGACGCCACACGATCCGGTCGACATCGGAACGCTTTCATTTCTTTTTGCCGACGGCTACGGAATTCATGTCCACGTATTCTTCGGTCGGCACTGGAGCGGTACGCTCTGCGAAACCGACGAGGCGGCCCCATTCTGGTGCGATATCGCGAAGATCCCGTACGATCAAATGTGGGCGGACGACCGGTACTGGCTCCCCACAGCGCTTGAAGGCGGGCGATTTACCGGGCAGTTCCTCTTTGACGGGGATCGGATGGTCGATCACGCATTGACGGTGATGCGGTAGTTTCGACGTGATCTCGCAGGCGCGTTTTATTCGTGGAAGTCGCGGATGGCCGAGAACTCGCGCAGTTTCTTGATTGCCTTTTCCTGGATCTGTCGCACCCGCTCGCGCGTAATCCCAAGCTGGCTTCCGGTCTCTTCGAGCGTCAAAGGCCCCTCACCCGCAAGGCCAAACCGCAGCTGGATGATTCGCTTCTCACGCGTACTCAACTGTCGCAACACCTCTTCGATGGTGTCCTGCAACGTCATGTGAAACACCATATCAAAGGGTTGCCCGTTCGCCTGGTCTTCGATGAGATCAGACAGGCGGGTGAAATTATCGTCGTCGACGGTGACGTCGAGTGACGCGGTGTCCTGTGAGAGCGCCATGATCTCGCCGACTCGTGCCGCGGTCAGGTCAAGGTATTCGGACACTTCGCGATTATCCGGATCCCGTCCGAGTTCCTGCGTGAGTTCCTTGGCAACAAAGTAGCACTTCTTGATGGTATTCAGCATATGGACCGGGATTCTGATCACTCGGCCCTTGTCGGCCAGCGACTTCACAATCGCCTGCCGAATCCACCACGTCCCGTACGTAGAGAACCGGCAGCCTTTCTCGGCATCAAACCGCTCTACGGCTTCAATCAGTCCAATATTGCCTTCGTCAATAAGGTCGAGCAGACTCAAGCCACGATTCTGGTATTTCTTCGCAATCGAAACGACAAGCCGGAGATTTGCGTTGATCATGCGGTTTTTTTCTTTGCGCAGGTCGTCTTCGAGCGCATCGAGTTGTTGTCGGTGCTCTTCCGCGGATGTTCCGTTTGCCGCCTCTGCCGCCGTCAGCTTCGTCCGCAGATCGCGTATGTTCTCGGCAACGGTGATCTCCTGTTGAGCACTTAAGAGCGGGTAACGCGAAATCTGTTTGAGATAAAATGCGAGAGGATCCACCTCGTACGGATCCACCCGGTTTCGCGTTGCGTCTTTGCGTGTTGGTCTGCTCGTTGTCCGCTCTCCGTCACGATACATTGGTTCCCCTCTCTTCCATTCATCCCCGGGGGGCGCGCCCGGGATCAACAAACCGATTGTCACGCCATACCGTGAAAAACACATGAGCACCGCCGGAGCTTGAGGTCCCAACGGTGCCAATCGCGGTGCCGACCTGAACGCGATCTCCAACCTGAACGAGCAGTTCGTCGTTGCCACCGTAGACGTAAATGAACCCTGCCGGATTCTGAACAAAGACCACGCGTCCGAAACTGCTGTGCGGCCCTGAGTAGATCACCTGCCCCGCGGCAATGGCGACAACCGTATCACCCCGACTGCCGTCGATGCGAATCCCCGGGAATTTCCCCTCCATCACCGAGCGTCGACCCGGATGAGGCCATAGTTGGGAAGAATCACCGAGCGTAACCGTGGGTGCCACCTGCGGCGCAATTGTGGTACGTGCGGGCGTAACCGCCGGTTGGGGAGTCTGTTGAGCGGGAGTACTCTGCTGCGTCGGTTGTGATCCAGCCGCCACCGCGTTTCCGCCGGGAATCGTGAGCACATCGCCCACTCGAAGCACGGTTTCCGCAGTTCGATTATTTACCTCAAGAAGTTGCGCCAGCGAAATATCGTACTGCCGGGCAATTCCAAAATAGGTTTCACCGCGGACCACGGTATGGCGACGGCTGGGGCTTGTTCCCGGAATGGTCAGACGCTGCCCGACTCGAATAACGCTGGGATCCGAAATATTGTTCTCCCGCTGCAGAGCGTCGACGCTCACGTTGTATCTGCGGGAGATGGAAAAAATGGTATCGCCTCGCTGCACCACGTGGACCCTTGGTTCAGCACCCACAAAGAGCGCGAGGAGCATGAGAGAAACTATGAGCGTGGTCGTCTTCATTTTGCCTGCCAACTCTCTTTTATATTCGGATGACGCGGGAGGAATCATGAATAAAGTGTTCCCAAAGCTGTGCATTTTTGCGGTTTCATGAAGCAGGCGCACGGCGAAGTGATGTGGAATGCACAGCCTTTGGAACACGAACTCACGTTGCAATCGATTCGCCGACGTGATAGAGTCTTACCAGTGTACTCAATCTCTCACCGAAACCAAAACCATTGGAGCAGGACTTGATTCATAGATTCAAG
>SLTF01000398.1 GCA_007130025.1 Spirochaetales bacterium
ACCGCCACCCACGTGGAGAAGTTCCACCGCGTGCTCGCCGGCAAGGAGAACGTCGCCGAGATCACGCTCAAGGTGGAGTCCCTGCCGCGCGGCAGCGGCAACCGCTTTGCCTCTGAGGTCTCCAAGGCGGTGCTTCCGCAGGAGCTGCAGGAGGCGGTACGACGCGGGGTTGAAGGCGCCTTCAGTTCGGGAATCAGCTACGGCTATCCCACCATCGATATTGGCGTTACCCTGGTTGGCGCCGTCCATAACCCCAACACCGGCACACCCTTTGCGTTTGAGGCGGCAGCGTCGCTGGGCCTGGACAACGCGTGCAAGCTCGCCGACCCGGTACTGCTTGAGCCCATCATGCGGGTGGACGTGATGTGCCCCAAGGACTTCCTTGGCGAGGTGATCAATGCGCTGACCATGCGCAGCGGCATGGTGCAGGGGGTGGAATCGCGTGCGGTGCGCGAACACATCCGCGCCGAGATCCCGCTTCGCAACATGTTTGGCTACTCCACCTCGCTTCGCAGCATGACGCAGGGCCGCGGAACCTACGCCATGGAGTTCTCCCACTTCTCCCGCAAATCAGACAAATAGCTTGCCAACCCGCCCCGCCGGCACCCCGCCGGCGTCGGTTTTTTGCTTGACAACCCGAAAACTCGACCCTATAGTAAGGGACATTCTAACTATTTCGTAACTACACGGGACACACATCGTCGGGGTTACGCCTCCAAGGAGCATCTCATGAGCAACGCCACAGACGCTATCCGAAACATTGCTATCGCCGGACACGGCACCACCGGAAAGACAACGTTCGTGGAGAATTTGCTCTTTTTGACCGGTGCGATCCCCCGCGCGGAGCGTGTCGAGTCCGGCAAAACCGTCAGCGACTACACCGACGAAGAAGTCGAAAACAAGATCTCGTTTCACACCTCGGTCACCCACCTCACGTGGAATGACTGTAAGGTCAACCTCCTCGACACCCCCGGATCGGCGGACTTCGTGGGTGAGGTGGTGGCCGCCTTTCGCACCGCAGAGACCGCCTGCGTCCTGGTGAGCGGCAAGGCCGGTGTACAGATTGAGACCATCAAGCTGTGGCGCCGCCTCGAGGCGCGCGAACGCCCGCGCGTGGTCTTTGTCAACAAGATGGACGAAGAGGGCGCCGACTTCCAGCGTGTGCTCGACGACCTCTCCCAGAAGTTTGAACGCCGCTTTGTCCCCGTGGTACTGCCCATTGGCGCCGGCAGCGGCTACCAGGGCGTGGTGAGCCTGCTGGACAACAAGGCCTACTTCAAACAGGACGGCGCCGCCGAGAAGGCCGGCGACATCCCCTCCGACATGGCCGATGCGGTAGCCGCGGCACGCGCCGCCCTCACCGAAGCCGCCGCCGAAGGCGACGACGAGCTGGTGGCGAAGTTCCTGGAAGAAGAGAGCCTCACCCCCGAAGAGATCATGCGCGGGCTGAAGAACGCGGTGCGCGACCTGAAGGTGGTACCGGTACTGTGCGGGGCTGCGCTCTCCACGTCGGGCCTCGCGGCTTTCCTGAACGTGGTCACCGGGGTCTGCCCGTCGCCGTTGGGCGTGCAGGAAACGGTACTGGACAAGGGCGACGTGGAAAGCAAGGTAGCCATCAGCCCCGACGGGACCTTCTCGGCCCTCTGCTTCAAGACCACCATCGACCAGTTCTCCGGCAAACTCAGCTTCATCAAGGTGATCACCGGCAAGCTCACCCCCGACACCGAACTCTACAACGTGCGGGAAGAGAAGAAAGAGCGCGTCTCCAAGTTCTACCTGACCCAGGGCAAGAAACTCGAAGAGGTGTCACAGCTGGTTGCCGGTG
Source organism: Spirochaetales bacterium (assembly GCA_007130025.1). Classification (GTDB taxonomy): domain Bacteria; phylum Spirochaetota; class Spirochaetia; order DSM-27196; family PWMO01; genus PWMO01. Next base: position 1,826 of record SLTF01000398.1, read on the forward strand.
ACGTCGGCGTCATCGCCAAGGTCGGTTCCGCCCGTACCAACGACAGCTTCGGTACCCCGGAGAAACCGCTGCACTTCAAACCCCTCGCCCTGCCCCAGCCGGTTCACGCGGTGGCCGTAGAGGGCGCCCAGAAGAAGGACGAAGACAAGCTCGGTGACGCCCTGCACAAGGTAGTAGAAGAAGACCTTACCTTCCGGGTTGCCTTCAACGGCGAGACGAAGGAGACCGTGATCTCCGGCATGGGCGAGCTGCACATCAACATGATCCTGAACAAGATCCGCGAGCACCAGAAGATCGAGGTGAACACCCGTGTCCCCAAGGTTGCCTACCGCGAGACCATCACCAAGGGCGCCGAGGCGACCTATCGCCACAAGAAGCAGTCCGGCGGCCACGGACAGTTTGGTGAGGTCTCCATCAAGGTGAAGCCGCTCGAGCGCGGCGCGCAGTATTCGTTTGAGAACCTGATTCGCGGTATGGCGGTCTCAAAGGGTTACATCCCCGGCATTGAGAAGGGGCTGCACGAGGCGATGGAAGAGGGTTTCCTCGCCGGTTACCCCGCCGTGGACATTGGCGTGGAACTCCTCGACGGCAAGGAGCACTCGGTAGACTCGTCGGAAATGGCGTTCAAACTCGCCGCTAAGGGAGCCCTGAAAGACGCGGTGGCAAAGGCCGGCCCCACCCTGCTCGAGCCGGTCATGAACCTTGAGGTCTTCATCGAAGAGAACTACCTCGGTGACGTGCTCTCCGACCTCACCACCAAGCGCGGCCGCGTGCTCGGCCAGGACCAGCTCGGCGGCGGGATCATCTCCATCCACGCGCAGGTTCCGCAGGCGGAGCTCATGCGCTACTCGATTGACCTGCGGTCCATCACCTCGGGTACGGGCAGTTTTGAGATGGCCTTTGATCACTACTCGCCCATCTCGGGTCGTATTGCGGACGAGGTCATCAAGGCCGCTCAGGCGGAGAAGGAATAAGCTACGCGGTTCGCACCATCCACAGGTCGTGGATGGTGTGATCCCGGGTGAGCCCTTTGCGCTCGAACGAGGTCTCGGGGCGCCACGGTTGCCGCGGAGCGAACCCTCCGTGAGGATTGGAAAAGCCGTCGGTGGCGGAAAAGACCTCGAGCATCTGCTCGGCGTAGTCGCTCCAGTCGGTCACCAGATAGACGTACCCACCGGGTTTCACCTTTGGTCGCAGAAGCGCCACAACGTCGGGCTGAACGAGCCTGCGCTTGTGGTGCTTTTTTTTGGGCCACGGGTCCGGAAAAAAGATGTGCACCCCGTCGAGGGTATCGTCGGGCGTCATCTGCTGCAGTACGGCAACGGCGTCGTGGTTGATGATCCGCACGTTCTCGAGACCGGCTGATTCGATCCGCCCAAGCAGTTTTCCCACCCCCGGTTTGTATACCTCTACCCCAAGGTAGTTGGTCTCGGGCTTTGATGCCGCAATCTGCGCCGTGGACTCTCCCATTCCAAATCCAATCTCCATCACCAGCGGCCGCTGCGGCAGCGGAAAGACCGCGCGCAGATCCGTGGGCTCCGGCCGGAAGTCCACTCCGTAGGCGCCGAGGAGCCGCTCGTAGTCGCGTCGCTGGGCCGGACTCATGCGTGCCTGCCGCAGCGCGAAGGTGCGGATTTCGCCGGCGGGGCGGTAGACGCGCTGGGGACCGGTATCGGCGCCGCCGCTCACGCACTCACTCACGCGCTGTACCCGTGGCGCATCAGAAACCGCTCGATCTGGTCAATGCGGTCAAAGGTCAGAAGCTTGCGCGCAAAGGTTCGGGCGTCGCGAATGGAGAGCTGCGGGATCATCTCCTTGATCCGGGGCAGCTGCCGCGGTTCGACGCTGAAGCTGCGCATGCCGATGCCAAGCAGAAAGAGAATCATCGCTTCGTCACCGGCCGCGTCGCCGCAGATGGAAACCGGACAGCGTGCCTGACGGCCCGCCTCGCAGACGCGACGCAGCGATCGCAACACCGCCGGGTGGTAGGGTTTGTACATGTGACCAACCCGCTCGTTGGTGCGGTCCACTCCAAGCGTGTACATCACCAGATCGTTGGTGCCGATCGAGAGAAAATCGGCCGCCTTCGCCAGGGCGTGGGAGATCTCCACGGCGCTGGGAAGCTCTACCATGGCTCCCAGCTGCGGCTTGGGGTTGTGGGCGGTTCCTTCGGCGGTGAGTTCCCGGCTGCACTCCTGCAGATGCTGCTTTGCCGCGAGGTACTCGTCAACCGAGGAGACCATGGGAAGCATGATGCGCAGGTCGGCGTCCAGCCCCGCGCGCAGCAGGGCGCGCAACTGGTCGCGGAAGATTTCGGGTCGGTCAAGGCAGAACCGGATACCGCGAAATCCCAGGAAGGGATTGGTCTCAACCACCCCTGACTGCGGCGCGAGCTTGTCGCCGCCGATATCCACGGTGCGCAGCGTCACCGGCCGGCCCTCCATGGAGGCGATCACGCTGCGGTAGATTCGGTACTGCTCTTCCTCGGTGGGAAAGGTGTTCTGCACAATGAAGGGAAACTCGCTTCGGTAGAGGCCGATTCCCTCCGCCCGGTTCTCCCGCGCGATGAGCGCGTCGTGGTAGATGTTGATGTTGGCCAGCAGGTGAACCCGCTGGTTGTCACGGGTGTGGGAGGTCTCGGGAATCTCGCTCTTCCCGCCCCGTCCCGCCGTGCGGTCCAGGTTCTGCTGGTACCGGGCAACCACGCTCTCTTCGGGCTCAACGAAGACGGTTCCCTCGTAGCCGTCGAGCAGCAGACGCGTCCCGTCCGGCAGGGAAAAGAGCCGTGAGTCCTTGCAGAGCACAACCGGCAGCCCCAGCGAGCGCGACAGAATTGCAATATGGGCCGTCACGCCGCCGTCCTGAAGCACCAGCCCTTCGGCGTGCTGAGCGGCAATCTTGACCAGCTCGGAGGGGAAGACGTCTGCGGCAAGGATGATCTGTCCGCGGTAGTCACCCTCAACGTCCGCATCTCCCGAGAGGTTGGTAACCAGGCGATGCCCAAGGTCCTTGACGTCCTGCGTCTTCTCCTGCACGCGGGCGTTCTTGCTCTGCGAGAAGAGCTGCACGTAGTGGTTGACCACCTTGATGACCGCCTGTTTCGCGCTGCATCCGCCTTCGATGTCGCGGACCATCTCCCCGGAGAACTGTTCGTCCTTCAGCATCAGCAGATGCGAACTGAAGATCAGCGAGGCAACGTCGGCGTAGTCGCTCTCAATGGCAACCTGCAGCGATTCCAGCTGACTCTGCGTGGCCGAGAGCGCCTGATGAAATCGGCGGAGCTCTTCGTCCGGGTTCTCTCCCGTGCAGCCGGAGTCCGCGGCGCCCATTGCGGTCTGCAGCGGGAGCTCTTCGCCGCGCACGCCAAAACTTACCGAGGTACCAAGCGCCACCCCGTCGGAGGCGGAGCGCCCCACAAAGGTACGGATCTCCTCCTGCGACACCGGGCGATCGGTTTCGGTGTGGCCGGCGTGGATCTCCATCAGGATTTCCACGTTCTCCAGCGTGGCCGCAAGCTGACTGGCAATGGCCTGAATGGCGCGGGCATCCTGCACGTCGAAGAAATCGGGCCGATGGTGCTGCAGCGTCATGACGCCGATACGGTTCAGCCCGCGCTTGATGGGCACCGCCAGAAATGACTCGTACTGTTCTTCGCCGATGTCGGGAATCGCCTTGAAGTAGGGGCTCTTGCTCGCGTGCGCCTCGCGAATGGGGCGCAGCTCCTTGAGGGCGCTGCCCGATATTCCCTCGCCAATCTGCAGCTGAACCGTTCCAACCGATTCGGGGTTCAGGCCGCGCGTGGCGCGCAGAACGAGTACGTCGGCCTCTTCGTCGTAGAGGTAAATCGAGCAGACGTCCGATTCCATGTGTCCGGCGATGCGATCGACCACGTCCTGCAGGAAGCCGCCCATATTGGTGCGCTTCTCAAACAGGCCCGACAGCTCGCCTATGCTCCAGATGAGCTCAACGTTGTTCTTTCTCATAATTATGGCGGCTGCATTGTAGCACGGGAGGGCGAATTTTGGTACCGAGACGCGGTATTGCTACACCAGCGACGAGAGTCGACCGCGGATGAACTCCGATTTTTCCTTCAAGCCAACCGAACCGGTCTCCATCAGCACCACCTGGGGACGCCGCGGGTCAAGCCGCACACTGCCGCCCGCGCTCTCGAGCAGCCGCAGGAGTTTGTCGGTGCTGATACGCGCAAGCTTGGCAAACTCGATCTCCACGTGCCCCTTGCGCTCCTTCAGGCTCGAGACAAAAAGCTTGCGGCAGATAATGCGGATTTCCGCCAGCGACAACAGGCTGTTCACCTCCTCGGGCAGCGGCCCGTAGCGGTCCTCGAGCTCTCCCTGCACGGTCTCCAGCTCCGTCTCCGTGCCTACCGAGGCGATGCGTTTGTAGACTTCCATCTTTTCGGTGGGGTCGTCCACGTAGCTGTCGGGTATGTAACCGGTGTAGTCGAGCTCCAGATAGACCTCCGGCGGCTGGTCATCCTTCTCGCCCTTCTCCAGGTTGCGGATCGCCTCGTCCAGGAGCTTGATGTAGAGGTCGAAGCCCACCGAGAGGATGTCGCCGCTCTGCTGCCGGCCGAGCAGGTTTCCCGCGCCGCGCACTTCCAGATCCTTGAGTGCGATCTTGAAGCCGCTTCCGAGCTCGGTGTAGTCGGAGATAATCTGAAGCCGTTTCATGGCGATCTCGGAAATAACCCGCCGATCCGGATAAAAAAGGTAGGCGTAGGCGGCGCGGCCCGAGCGCCCCACCCGTCCGCGCAGCTGGTAGAGCTGGGCAATCCCGTACATGTCGGCGCGGTCGATGATGATGGTGTTCACGTTGGGAATATCGATGCCGTTCTCAACGATGGTGGTAGAGACCAGCACCTGAAAGCTGCCGTGCACGAAGCGGTGCATGATGTCTTCCAGGTCGCCGGCCGACATCTGCCCGTGCGCGGTCTCGATCAGCACCTCGGGAAGCAGCCGCGAGAGAAACCGGTGTACCTCCTGCAGGGTCTCGATTCGGTTGTGCAGGTAGAATACCTGGCCGCCGCGCGCCACCTCGCGGCGGATCGCCTCGGCCACCTTCTCTTCGGAGAACGCTTCGA
>SLTF01000155.1 GCA_007130025.1 Spirochaetales bacterium
AAAGAGCACGTTCACCCGGTCGCCAAAGGTGATTCGCTTGCGACCGACTCCCCAGAGCCGGGTTGGGTAGCCTGACTGAAACTGCAACCAGGAAATCATGGCGCCTCCGGCCGCAAACATAGCCAGAGATCTGCGTGCGGGCAACCGCAGCCCTCACTCCGGTCTGATGGACCCGATACTCGACTCCACCGCCCGCATCACCGACTCATTGCCCTCAGGTGCCACCACGTACTGCAGCAGCAACGGCCGCCGGTCCGCGACCTGGGCGATCAATGCAAAGGAAACCAGCGAATCAAGTACGGAGCGCACCTGCGTGAACTCGAGACCGGCGTACCGGAAGACCGCACGATCCGAACCCGGGGTCTGCGCCGCGATCGCGGCGGCGACTTCCGACGGAACCGCAGCTTTGTCGAGCGCAAAGACGCTCAGTGCGGAGGTCTGTGACGCGGAGAGAAAAAGGTCCAGCAGCCGGGCGCCCTCGAGCCCTTCGGTGGCGGTGTCCGCGAGGATCTCCTCCAGGGCACCGCGCGCGTCGGCGTCCAGCGCCTGCCAATCCGCGGGAGCCGCAAGGCTGATCCCCAGCTCGGCGTACGCAACCCGCGACCCCAGCAGCAGCTCATCAACGTCAAAGCCGTACTCCGGAGCACCACCGCGAGCGGCATCCGGGCCGCCGCTCCCCGCGCGGTCAGCAGGAGAACAGCCGGAGACGATCAGAAAAAAAACGACGGCCGCCGAAGCGACCGCCGGAAACACCACTCGATTCATGAAATCGGGGGTTATCGTGTCACGCTCACGCTGCGGGGATAGACCGTCGCGACTTCGGTGAAGAATCCGATGACCGCATCCAGCACGGTGAACTCGGTGGTGATCTCGTAGTCTTCTGCTCCAGCCGCCATCGCCGCGGTATCGGGAGTGGTGATGTCAACCAGACCCCAGAGTACATACCACTGCCGCTGGGTTACCACCTCGCCGGTCTGCGGGCCCGCACCAACGGTGTGCACGTGGGTCATGCAGCCTGCGAACAGAAACACAATCAGCAGGGCAACGGCCGTCATTCGAAAAACTCGGTTCATTTCACTCCTCCTTGGAGATTAGATGTAACCGAAGAATACCATATCGTTACACGGCGTGTCAGGGGGTACGGGAAGATTTGTCCGCAGCTGAGAAAAAACCCGTTCAATCCGTCAGAATCTGTATAGATATCCGCGTTCACGCCGTGGGTACTACCATCCGCGTACGATTCCCGAACCAATTACCACATCAAGAATTGACGCGGGAAGGAATTCGCTTCTATACTCGCACTCATCTACTCTTAACGTTCCATTCTCAAGGAGGAATTCGGAATGAACAAGAAATCAACCCTGTTGTTGATTGCGCTGATCGTTCTGACTGCCATGCCGGTCTTCTCGGCGGGACAGCAGCAAGGCGCAGCAGCAGACACCAAGCCGCAGAACCGTGACGTTCTCGTGGTTGGCATGCCGTCGGATCCGAGATCGCTTGACCCGCACGCAACCAACGACCAGCCCTCGGCTCGCGTCATGCGGCAGATCTACGAGCCACTCATGCACCAGAATGAGCAGCTCGAGATCAGCAACGGCCTCGTGAGCGACGTGCGCGTGATCAACCCGACGACCTACGAGTTCACCATTCCCAGCAACATCCGGTTCCACAACGGTGAGATCCTGACGGCCAACGATGTCAAGTTCACCTTCGAGCGGATGCGCCAGGTCAACGCCCCTGCCGCCTTCCTGGTTGCGGCGCTGGATCGCGTTGAGGTGATCAACCCGACCACCTTCCGCATGATCCTGAAGTACCCCTTCGGGCCCTTCCTCACCCACCTCGCCCACCCGGCCACCGCCATCCTCAACGAGCGTGCCGTTCGCGAAGCGGGCGACAACTACGGCGAGCGCCCCGTTGGTACCGGTCCCTTCAAGTTTGTTGAGTGGCGCCGCGGCGACTCCCTGCTGCTCGACCGCTTTGACGAATACCACGGTGGTCAGGCGGCTTCCCGCCAGGTGCGCTTCCGCTTCATCACCGAAGATGCAAGCCGAACCATCGCCCTCGAAACCGGCGAAGTCGACATCATCTACGATGTCGGTCCGCAGGACTTCAACAATCTGGCGGCGGTACCTGGTGTCAACGCCATCAGCAGCACCGGCCTCACCACCTTCTACATGGGCTTCAACGTTGCAAAGCGTCCGTTTGACGACGTGCGCGTCCGCCGCGCCATCAACCTCGCGCTGAACGTTCCCCAGGCAACCCAGGTTGCATTCCGCGGACACGCGACGCCCGCGAAGGGACCGCTGGCACCGACGGTGATGTTTGCCAATACCGACCTCCCCGGCTACGACTACAACCCCGACGAGGCGCGCCGCCTGCTTCGCGAAGCCGGTTTTCCCAACGGCTTCACCACGACCATGTGGACCAACGACAACCCGATCCGCATCATGTACGCCGAGATCTTCCAGGAGCAGTTGGCAAACGTCGGCATTACCGCCTCGATCGAGATCATGGAGTTCGCTCCCTACCTCGACCGCACCGCGCGTGGCGAGCACGACATGTTCATGCTCGGCTGGGTTGCCGTCACCGGTGACGCCGACTACGGCATGTACTCGCTCTTCCACTCCTCGCAGTTTGGCGACGCGGGCAACCGTACCTTCTGGGGTCACCCCGAGGTCGACCGCCTGCTGGATGAGGCCCGTGTGAGCCAGGATCCCGAAGCTCGCCGCCGCGCCTACTACCGCGCGCAGGAGATCGTCTTCGAAGAAGCGCCGTGGGTCTTCCTTGCGTTCCGCAACGACCTCGCCGCTCATCGCACCTGGAACGAAGGGTTTGTGCCGCACGCCGCGGGACACCACCAGCTCTTCCGCGTCCGTAATCGGTAATTGACACTTTCGCCTCACGGATCTTCGGATCCGTGGGGTTCGTTTCTCATTTCCTAGAGGGAGATTCATGCACCGTTACATATTGCGCAGGCTGCTCCTGCTCATTCCCGTCATGCTTGGGGTTTCCTTTGTCGTGTTTACGATCATGTTCTTCACCCCCGGCGATCCGGCGGCGATGATGCTGGGAGAGCGGGCTCCGGCGGAAGAGGTGGCTGCGCTTCGCACGCAGATGGGCCTCGACGACCCCTTTCCCGTTCAATTCGGCCGGTTTGTCTTCAACGCCGCGCGTGGCGATCTCGGTCGCTCACTTGTTTCACGACGTCCGGTGTTCCAGGAGCTCTATTCCCGATTCCCGGCAACCCTGCAACTGGCCGCCTCGGCGGTACTGATTGCGGTATTGATGGGAATCCCCATCGGCATCCTGTCGGCAACCCGGCAGTACAGCGCCTTTGACGCGATGTCGATGGGAATCGCCCTGGTGGGTGTCTCCATGCCCAACTTCTGGCAGGGCATGATGATGATCCTGATCTTCTCGGTGACGTTTGGACTCTTCCCGTCCAGCGGCTACGGCACCATCTGGCACCTCATCATGCCGGCTGTTACCATCGGCACCAGCTCGGCGGCCATCATCACCCGAATGACACGCTCCAGCATGCTGGAGGTTGTCCGGCAAGACTACATCCGAACCGCCCGCGCCAAGGGCCTCAGCGAAAAGGTGGTGATCAACCGGCACGGGCTGAAGAACGCCCTCATCCCCATTGTCACCGTCATCGGTCTGCAGTTCGGCTGGCTTCTCGGCGGAGCGGTGTTGACCGAGACGGTATTCGCGTGGCCGGGAGTAGGTCGCCTGATGGTGGATGCGATCCGCCAGCGCGACTTTCCCGTTGTGCAGGGCGGCGTGCTTCTGCTGGCGCTGACCTTCAGCGTGGTCAACCTTGCGGTTGATATACTCTACGCCTATATCGATCCGCGCATCAAAGCGCAGTACAAATAGAGGAACCGATGCGAACCGAAACCGATGACATCCCCCAGAGCGGAGATGAACACCCCGGGGATCTTCCGGCAAACCACTATACCGTAGAGCCGCAGGCGCGCCTGTCCGACGTCGATACCGGAAAACGCCGAAGCCAATGGGCCGAGGTGTGGCGTCGCCTGACCAGAAACCGCACCGCGATGTTTGGCCTGGTCATCGTGCTGCTCATTATCTTCACTGCGATTTTTGCAGACGTGATTGCGCCCCACAGTTTTCGCGCGCAGAACCTGGATCGCATCGCCGAGCCACCGAGTCGGGAGTTTCTGCTGGGCACCGACGACCTGGGCCGCGACATCCTGAGCCGAATCATCTTTGGCGCTCGAGTTTCGTTGCAGGTCGGGTTCATCGCCGTGAGCATTTCGATCATGATCGGTGGCACCCTGGGTGCGATTGCGGGATTCTATGGTGGTCGCCTGGATAACGTGGTGATGCGCGTGATGGACGTGCTTCTGGCCATCCCGTCGATTCTCCTGGCGATCGCCATTGTGAGCGCCTTTGGCGGGGGGATTGTCAACGTCATGGTTGCGGTGGGCATCAGCTACATCCCGCTCTACGCGCGCATCGTGAAGGCATCGGTCATTTCGGTGAAGGAGCAGGAGTTCATCGAGGCGGCTCGCGCGGTGGGAGCCAACGATTTCCGCATCATCGTGAAGCACATCCTGCCCAACAGCCTGGCACCCATCATCGTTCAGGGGACCCTCGGCGTGGCAACCGCCATTCTCTCCGCGGCGGGTCTGAGCTTCATTGGGCTGGGCATCCAGCCGCCAACCCCCGAATGGGGCGCCATGCTCTCCTCGGGCCGGCACCTCCTGCGAACCGCATGGCACGTGGCGACCTTTCCCGGCATTGCCATCATGATTACGATTTTTGCACTCAACCTGCTCGGTGACGGTCTGCGCGACGCGCTCGACCCGCGCCTGAAGCAGTAAAGGAAGAACACGGTGGCTGAACGGCTTCTTGATATCGAAGACCTTCGCGTTGAGTATCACACCGACGACGGCGTGGTCACGGCGGTAGAAAACCTCAACCTCTACCTGGAGAAGGGGCAGACCCTTGGACTGGTGGGCGAAACCGGTGCGGGCAAGACCACCACTGCCCTCTCGGTGATGCGTCTGGTTCCCGATCCGCCGGGGCGAATCATCTCGGGATCAATCCGGTTCCACGGTGAAGACCTGCTGACCAAGCGCGTCGATGAGATCAAGAAAATCCGCGGAAATAAGATCTCGATGATCTTTCAGGATCCCATGACCTCGCTCAATCCCGTGCTCACGGTTGGCTTTCAGATCGAAGAGGCGGTCATGCTGCACCAGGGGCTCGACCACCGCGCCGCAAAGAAGCGGGCCGGTGAAATGCTTGAACTGGTGGGAATCCCCGCCGGACGCGAGGGCGACTACCCGCACGAGTTCTCCGGCGGCATGCGTCAGCGCGTTGGCATCGCGATGGCGCTGTCGTGCAACCCCGAGCTGCTCATTGCCGACGAGCCCACCACCGCCCTGGACGTGACCATCCAGGCACAGGTACTCGAACTGATGAAGAAGCTGCGCGAACAGTTCTCCACGTCGATGCTGCTCATCACCCACGATCTGGGTGTGGTAGCCGAAGTGTGCGATCACGTGGCAATCATGTACGCCGGAACCATTGTGGAGTACGCCGACGTCGAGACGCTCTTTACCAATCCACGCCATCCCTACACACGCGGACTCTTCGGCTCCATTCCCAGCCTGGACGAAGACGTGCCACGCCTCCAGCCAATCAAGGGACTCATGCCCGATCCTACCGACCTCCCCACCGGGTGCAAGTTCCACCCGCGCTGTCCGATGGCAAAGGATATCTGCGCAAAGCGCGCGCCGGTAGGCGTCGAGGTTGCCGCGGGACACCGGGTAAACTGCATGATGTACGAGGGCCTGGTACCCGGGTACGAGGAGTAATTGATGGAGAACCTGCTCGAGGTACGCAACCTCACCAAAACCTTCCAGACCAAAAAGGGCCTGCTGCACGCAGTCAACGATATCACCTTCGACGTGCGCAAAGGTGAGACGCTGGGCATTGTGGGTGAGTCGGGCTGTGGAAAATCAACCACGGGACGTGCGGTGCTGCGCCTGGTCGAGCCAACCGCCGGCGAGGTCCGATTTGAAGGCAAGGATATCCTGAGCTACAACGCGCGAACGATGCGCGAAGCCCGGAAGGACATGCAGATCATCTTCCAGGATCCCTTTGCCTCGCTCAACCCGCGATTGAGCATCTCGCAGATTATCGCGGAGCCCTTCGACGTCTATCGCATGTACGACGCCAAAGAGCGCGCCAACCGGGTGCTGGAGCTGATGCGCACGGTGGGTTTGAGCCACCGGCTGGTGAACGCCTTCCCCCACGAACTTGACGGCGGTCGCCGACAGCGGGTAGGTGTCGCGCGAGCCCTGGCCTTGAATCCCAAGTTCATCGTCTGTGATGAGCCGGTCTCGGCGCTCGACGTCTCCATTCAGGCACAGATTCTGAACCTGATTCAGGACCTGCAACAGAAACTCAGCCTGACCTACATGTTCATCTCCCACGATCTGAGCGTGGTGAAGCACATCTCGGATCGGGTTGCGGTGATGTATCTGGGCAAGATCGTGGAACTCACCACCTCACGCAAAATCTTCACCAACCCGCTGCACCCCTACACCCAGGCGCTGCTGTCGGCCATCCCCATTCCCAAGGTGGGCAAGAAGCGCAAACGGATCATTCTCTCGGGAGACGTGCCGAGCCCGATCAACCCGCCCAGGGGCTGCATCTTCTCCGGTCGCTGTCCCTTTGTGATGCCCAAGTGCAAAGAGGCCCCACCGCCGGTCATTGAGGCCGAGCCGGAGCATTTCGTCTCCTGTTATCTCATTTCGGACAAGATCAACCCCGCGGACGCCGGGAGCCCGAGCTCAGCTCACTCCTCGGACTCAAACGGCACCTCGCAGAACTCCGCCACCGCCTGACCGATTCCCCGAAGGTAGTC
>SLTF01000314.1 GCA_007130025.1 Spirochaetales bacterium
GTTCTACTACGTTTACGGAGCTGTGCAGACGGCACCCGCTCAACCGGTCTTCTGCGTTCCCAGCGGAAACTTCGGTAATCTTACCGCCGGCGTTCTGGCGTGGAAGTGGGGGATGGCCGCGCATCGGTTCCTCGCCATCACCAACGCAAACGACGTGGTGCCCCACTACCTCGCCACGGGAGAATTTACCCCGCGGCCGTCGGTTCCCACCCTCTCCAACGCGATGGATGTGGGGAACCCGAGCAACTTCGAGCGTCTCGCCGCCCTCTTCGAGCACGACGTCAACCGGATGGGCGCGCAGATCGAGGGCGCATCGATCACCGATGCCGATACCACGGCCACGATCGCGCGATACCACCGCGAGCAGAACATGTTTCTCTGCCCCCATACCGCCACCGGAGTTCTTGCCGCCGAGCGATACCGGGACCGGCACACCGATGCATCGACAGACCATCCCATTCTCTGCCTGGCAACCGCCCACCCGGGGAAGTTCCTGGAGGTGGTGGAAGACGCAACCGGCACGAAGCCTCCCTTGCCGGCGCAGCTTGCCGAGGCGCTCGCCCGCCCCAAGGTGGCGGTTCCCATGGCCAACCGCCTCGAGGAGCTGCGCGAGTTTCTCCTGGACTCGTTCTGAGTCCGCTGTTCTACTCGACGTAGAGGCGAAGCAGCTTCTTGCCGTCGGCCGATCGAAACGGATTGGCGCGGTTCTTCAGGAACGTGCGGTAGACCGCGCAGGCGCGGTGATACCCCTCGGGCCCGCGATAGGTGGAACAGAGGTCGCACCGGTAGAGCTCCAGCAGAAGCGGAAAGAGCGGCGACGCCATGGCGCGTTCGCTGCGATAGGTGGGGAGCCGGTGCAGCGCGCCGGGGAGCATGTGGTTGCGGATCAGCCACTCGACGTCCGATACAAAGCCGGCCGAGAACCCCATGCGGCGCAGGAGCCGTGCAGCGGTGCGGGCGCCAATCTCGGCGTGCTTGTCGAAGGCACGTTCCCGCGTTCGCTCGGAGTAGGGCTTTCCGCTGTCGTGCAGCAGGAGGGCCGCAGCCAGGGTGAGGTCGGATGTCTTGCGATAGCGCAGCGTCTCCAGCGTGTGCTCCCAGACGTTGCCCTCCGGGTGGTGTTCCTTGGAGTGCCCGGTATCGTTCATCGGCTCCAACTCAGGCCAGAGCCGCGCCAGGGCTCCTGATCGCATCAGCAGGGCAAGGCCCTGCTCGCCATGATCTCCGGTGATCAGGTCGATGAAGAGTCGGCGCTGAAGCGCGGGCGGGATCTCCGCGACGTGCTCCGGCGATTCCGGTTCCGGCACCACCAGTCCGTACCGTGCGGCAAGCACAGCTGCGTCGTACAGGGAGTCCTGCTCACCGGTTTGCTGCGCGGACGCCAAACCGCTGCGCAGCTCCTGGTAGGCGTCCGCGCGATCGAGGAAGACGTCGGCTCGCGGATCGAACAGGAAATCCAGTGCCCCGAAGCTGAACCGCGGCATTGGTTCGTCATCGTCAACGCAGCGGAAGTGAATCGCGCCCTCACCGTTGGGAAGACAGGCATCCCACCGGGTCAGGCCCGGGTAGGTGAGGTCATCCACTTCCCGGGCAAGATCGACAATGCCCCCCCGAACGAGCACGTACACGTTCTCGCCGGTGGGCTTGCGGAAGTAGCGATCAAGCGCACTGAACGATGCGAGATACCACGGGCTTTTCAGCTGCCGAAGGCGCTCCGTTCCCGGCGTCGTGGCAAGCGGGGCACGCTCGTCACGGGAGGGGGTGCCGTGTCTGGATGTCGGGGTGGAAAGCGCGGGTGCATTCACGAGGGGCCTCTCACCCGCAAAGATAGCACGCGCGTACGCGGATCGGAAACGCCATTCCCGGCATATTTCCAGAATCCGCCCTTCCCGCTATACTGTCTCTCATCGCAGGTCACACAATACGGAGGTCACTCGTGAGTCTCGAGCAACTGGTCGAACTGTCACGTCTGTACGGAGGGAACCCGCAATGGGTCCTGGCGGGCGGCGGGAACACATCGGTGAAGGTCAAGAACACCCTCTACGTGAAAGCATCGGGAACCACCCTCGCCGACGCGTCTGAGGCAACCTTCGTGAAGATGGACCGCAAAAAGCTGGCCGCGGTGCTGAAGAAGGAGTATCCCGCAGACCCCGCGGAGCGCGAGAGCCGGGCGTTGCAGGATCTCCTCGATGCCCGGGCGGAGGGGCAGGAGCTTCGGCCCAGCGTTGAGACGCTCATGCACGAGCTCCTCCCGTTCACCTTCGTCATCCACACCCACCCGCCGATGGTCAACGGCATCACCTGTTCGCAGCAGGCCGAACAGGCGGCGCGAACGGTGTTTGGCGACGAAGTGGTCTGGATTCCCAACGTCAATCCGGGGCTCATCCTTGCCACCACCATTCGCGACGCCATCACGGCATACCAGGCCCAACACGGGTCCCCTCCGTGGCTCGTTCTGCTGCAGAACCACGGTCTGGTGGTAGCCGCAGACACCCCGGAAGAGGTCCTCGCCCGACACCGGGACGTTTCTGCGCGCGTCAAGGCGCACATCACCCGGTTCCCCGAGCTCGACACTGTCCCCTACGATGGTCGCCAGGCGGAGACCCTTGCCTACCAGATTGCCCGGGCCGCCGATGAACTCGTCCCGGGTGCGCCGGATCACCAGTCGGTGTTCATCTGCAACCGGGAAGTCTTCCGCCACGTGCGCTCGGCCAAAGCGTTCACGCCGCTGTCGCGCGCGTTTTCGCCCGACCACATCGTCTACGCCGGTCATCGCATACCCTTTCTGCAGCAAACCGACGACTTCGGCGCAGAGCTTGCGGCGGTTCGGCGGGAGCTCGACGGCTTCCTGAAGGAGACCGGCCGGATTCCCCCGGTAGTTGCGCGGGAGGGGCTCGGTGTCTTCATCACCGGCCGGAATCGACGGATGATGGACGCGGCGGCCGCGCTCTTTCTTGACGCCGTGCAGATCGCCGTCTACACTCAGGCGTTCGGTGGCGAGGCGTTTCTTCCGCCGGAACAGACCGATTTCATTCTCAACTGGGAAGTCGAACGGTTTCGGGCCAAGGTAAGCGCGGGCGAATAGCCGGGAGCAGGCGAATAGCCGGGAGCATAGGTATGGACTACGCAATCGCCGTCTTCGACGTCGGCAAAACCAACAAAAAGGTTCTGATCTACGATAACGATCTCCGTCTTCACGAGACGGTGTCGCAGCGGTTTCCCTGCGTGACCACCGACGGTGTCTCAACGGAACCGGTCGAGCAGATCGAAGAGTGGTTTCTGCAGCAGTTGTCCGTCCTGGCCGCCACATGGCCCATTCGGGTCATCACGGTCTCCACCCACGGCGCGGCCTTTGTCTGCGTGGACGCCAACGGAAAGCCGGCGGTACCCGTAATCGACTATACGTTCGACCCGGGTGATGATTTCCACGACACCTTCTTTGACCGGTGCGGGTCGCGCCTCGACCTGCAGAAGAGCACCGCAACCGCGGAGCTGAAACCCCTGGTCAATCCCGGAAAGGCGCTGTTTTATCTGCAACAGCGGTTCCCCGAGCGTTTCGCCCAGACGAAGGCGATTCTCTTTTATCCGCAATACTACGGGTACCGTCTGACCGGTGAGATCGCCGCGGACTACACCTACCTCGGGTGCCACACCTTTCTCTGGGATTTTGCCGCCGACAGCTGGTCTTCGGTGACCGACAGCCTCGGAGTCCGAGACCTGCTGCCCAGGCGGGTCGGTTCGCCGTGGGAGCGTCTGGGGACCATCACCGCGGAGGTCGCCCGGCGGACGGGGCTCGATCCATCCACGGTGGTGACCCTCGGTGTTCACGACTCCAACGCGTCCCTGCTCCCCTATCTGCTCAAGATGGAGGGCGATTTCGTCCTGAACTCCACCGGAACGTGGTGTGTTGCCATGCATCCCATGGATGAGGTCTTTTTCTCCCCCGACGAGCTTGGCAAGACCGTATTCTACAATCGGTCCGCGTTTGGCCAACCGGTGAAGACCTCGGTTCTGCTGGGCGGGCTGGAGTTTGAGGCCTACAGCACGCTGCTTCTGGAACTGAACCGCGCCGATGCTTTTCCCGAGTTTAACGCTGCCCTTTCGCAGCGCGTCATCCGGGACCGGTCGCTGTTCATTATCCCAAGCGTTGTTCGTGGCTCGGGACAGTTTCCCGAGTCGGAAGCCCGGGTGGTCGAGGGAGACAAGACCTACACCCTCGAGCAGATCCGATCCGGGGAGGCGGTTCCCGAGTTCTTCTCGGACTTGCCGGTAGCCTTCGCGGTGCTCAATCTCTCTCTGGTGATGCAAACCGGCGTCGCCCTGGATCGTATCGGGCACACCCCGGGAACAGCGATCTACACCGAGGGCGGGTTTCGCAACAATCTGGATTACAATTCGGTCCTGGCGGCGCATCGCGATGACACGCCCCTCTACCTGAGTGACCTCAAGGAAGCCACCTCATTTGGGGCGGCGATGATCGGCCGCACCGCGTGGGAGAACATCGACATCCGCTCCCTGGCGTCGACCTTCGACATCCATACGCAGGCCATTCGCCCCGCTGCGCTGGAGGGGTTGGCGGACTACGCGGCTGCCTTCATGGATCGGCTCTGACGCCGCAGCAGGCCCCCCGAGGAGTTGCGCAGTGACCATCATTCCCGCCATCGATCTCCTGGGAGGTGAGTGCGTACGCCTCACCCAGGGTGACTACGCCCAGGTAGACGTCTACAGCAGCGACCCGGTCGCGGTCGCGCAGGCTTTTGTGCAGGCCGGGGCACGAAGGATTCATATCGTGGACCTCGATGCCGCCCGGGGCAATCCCGCAACCAACCGCACCGTCATCGCGGCGATTCGCGCCGCGGTCGCGTGCACCATCGAACTCGGTGGAGGCATTCGCGCCGAGTCCGATGTGGAGGAGCTCGTGGAGCTGGGGGTCGACCGGCTGGTGGTGGGAACCACCTTCGCACGGCGCCCCGAAGTGATCAGGGAGTGGAGTGCGCGCTACGGTGCCCGGTTTATCGCGGGTATCGATGCGCGCGACGGCATGGTTTGTGTCCAGGGATGGGAGCAGAAGACCGAAATCCAGGATGCTGCGCTGGCAGCAACCGCGCGCGATATGGGCGCCTGCGCGATCATCTATACCAACATCGCGCGGGACGGAATGCTCGGCGGCCCCGACATCGAGGGCACCAGCCGGATCGCCGGGGCATCCGGTCTACCGGTCATCCTGTCGGGCGGAATTGGTGCGGCCGGGGACATCGAGCGGGTCGTGGAGCGGGCTCATCCGGGGGTGGTTGGCGTGATTGCCGGTAAGGCCATCTACACGCAGGCGCTCTCGCTTCCCGAGTTGTTTGCGCGCTTTCCCGGTACGGAGGGGGAACCATCATGGTAGAAACGCTTCCCGTGGTCATTTGCGATCACACCGGGAATCCGGTTGCCGTCCGGCACACCTCGGAAAAGGGATTTCACAAGAGCACCGAACAGGGGCGACTCTGGCTGATTGATGCAGAGACCGATCGGCTCCTTCCCATGGAAGGAGAACCACCGCTTCGCTCCGTTGTGGCGCGTGACGGGTTCTATCTGGCGACCCTCGAGGGCTCGGCGTCAGCCGCCGCCGCCGATACTTCGGCCACCAGTGCCGATACTTCGGCCACCAGTGCCGATACTTCGGCCGGGCGCGGTGTCCTCGAACAGCTGCAGGCCGCGCACGCCGGCTCGCGGGTCAGCGGCGCCGCAGAGGGCGAACACAGCGCCACCGACGCCCCAACCACCGGTGCCACCGGCGGGTCGCGTGGCGAGGTGCTCTCCCGTCTGCAGGCCGTCATCGCCGAGCGGCAGGCGACCATGCCGGAGGGCTCGTACACCACCCACCTGTTCCAGAAAGGGCCCGACAAGATCCGCAAGAAGACCGGGGAAGAGGCGGTGGAGCTCCTGCTCGCCCGCACCAACGACGAGATGATCTCCGAAGCCGCCGATCTCATGTATCACCTGATGGTTCTGCTTCAGGCAACCGGTCTGCACATCGACGCCGTACTCGACCGTCTCGCCGGCCGGATGGACGGGTAGGCGGTTCCCCCGGCACGCGTGCGGCGCCGCTATCGCGATGCCACGGCGGCGGCGATTCGCGCTCCCATCTCCTGGGTTCCCACCTCGGTGAAGGCGGCGGTTCCCGTTTCAGCGGCAGACATGATGTCGCGGGTGCGGGCGCCCTCGTCGAGCACCTGCGAGATCGCGGCGAACACCGCCTCGTACGCAGCGTCCATCCCAAAGCTGTACTTCAACATCATCGCCATCGAGAGGATCTGTGCAATCGGGTTCGCGATGCCCTTTCCGGCGATGTCGGGGGCCGAGCCGCCGGAGGGTTCGTAGAGTCCAAAGACCGGTGAGGCCATGGTGCCCATCTGGGTGTTGGACAGAGACGCACTCGGGAGCATTCCGAGGGACCCGGTGATCATCGACGCCTCATCTGAGAGGATGTCCCCAAACATGTTGCCGCACAGCACCACGTCAAACTGCCGCGGGTTGCGCACCAGCTGCATCGCCGCGTTGTCCACGTACATGTGTGACAGTGCAACGTCGGGGTAGTCGGGAGCAATGGCGGTGACCACTTCTCTCCAGAGCACGCCGTTGGCCAGCACGTTGGCCTTGTCAATCGAAGTGACCCGCTTCTGCCGTTTCTGCGCGGCCTGAAAGGCCACATGGGCGATCCGCTCAATCTCCGGGCGGGTGTAGACCATGGTGTCCACGGCGCGCTCAGCGGTTTTCTCCTTGGGCAGGCCGAAGTAGATGCCGCCGGTCAGCTCGCGGACCACCAGGACGTCGAGTCCGTCGCCAATGACCGATGACTTCAGCGGTGAGGCGTCCTTCAGCTGCGGAAAGATGATCGCCGGGCGCAGGTTGGCGAAGAGCCCGAAGATCTTGCGCAGGGGGAGGAGCGCCGCTCGCTCGGGCTGCTGGTCGGGCGGGAGGGACTCCCACTTGGGTCCGCCCACCGAACCAAAGAGCACTGCATCAGCCTCGCGGCAGATGCGGACGGTCTCCTCCGGCAGCGCCTGTCCGTGATTATCAATGGCAATGCCCCCCACGTCGGCGGCGCGACGCACGAAGCTGCATCCAAACCGCTGCTCGACCGCGGTCAGAACCGCATCCGCGGCCTTCATTACCTCGGGACCAATCCCGTCTCCAGCCAGAACGGCTATGGTATGGTGTTTCATGCACGACACCATATCGAGAAATTCCAAGCGTTGAAAGTACCGCCATCATCGTGTATCATGGTGCGACAATCGACCATCGTCCCATACGCATGAAGGAGTTTTTCATGAATACCAAGGCTGTTGAGGCCATCGCGCTCTCCGTTCGCTCTCTGTCCATGGACGGTGTCCAGGCGGCGAACTCCGGACATCCCGGGCTCCCACTCGGTATGGCCGAGCTTGGCGCCCTGCTGTACGGTGAGATTCTGCGCCATTATCCCGGTGATCCCAGCTGGCCAAACCGCGACCGGTTTGTGCTCTCCGCCGGACACGGATCGATGTTCCTCTACTCGCTGCTCCACCTCTCCGGCTACGACGTATCGCTGGATGATCTCAAGCAGTTTCGCCAGGTTGGATCCAAGACCCCCGGGCACCCCGAGTACGGCCACACGCCGGGCGTCGAGACAACCACCGGCCCCCTCGGTCAGGGAATCTGCAACGCCGTCGGTATGGCCATTGCCGAGACCATGCTCGCCGAGGCTTTCAACACCAAAAAACACGCGGTGGTCGACCACTTCACCTACGTGCTCTGCGGCGACGGCGACCTCATGGAGGGCGTCTCAGCAGAGGCGAGTTCGCTCGCCGGCCACCTCGGACTCGGCAAGCTCATCGTCTTCTACGACTCCAACAAGATCAGCATCGAGGGTTCCACGGAGCTCGCGTTCACCGAGAACGTGATGCAGCGCTACGAGGCGTACGGCTGGCAGGTGCTCTCCGGTGATGCCTACGACACCAGGGGCATCGAGGGCCTCGTTGAGCAGGCGCGGGAAGAGACCGAGAAACCGACCCTGATCCATCTCACGTCGATCATCGGCAAGGGATCGCCCAACAAGGCCGGCACCCACGAGGTGCATGGCGCCGCGCTCGGTGAAGACGAGGTGCTCGCCACCCGTCGCGCCCTGGGCCTTGGCGACAACGACGCCTTCTTCGTCCACCCCGAAGCGAAAGCGTTCTTAACGGAGCGCTACGAGGAGCTCAAGCGCGAGCACGACGAGTGGCAGGAGCTCTTTGTGGAGTGGGCGGAAGCCAACCCGGAGCTCAAGCAGAAATGGGACAAATATTTCTCGGACGGTACCTCGCTGCTTCCCCGCGTCGAGATGCCCGAGTTCAACGTGGGGGACAAACTGGCAACCCGTCAGGCGAGCGGCAAGGTGCTGCAGGCCCTCGCGAAGAGCATTCCCCATCTGGTGGGCGGCTCCGCTGACCTCGCTCCCTCCAACAACACCGCCCTGCCGGGGTACGGTTCGTTCTCACGCACCAACCGCTCGGGACGGACGCTCCACTTTGGCGTGCGCGAACACGGAATGGGCGCGATCTGTAACGGTATGTCGGTGCACGGCGGGTTCCGCCCCTTCTGCGCCACCTTCCTGGTCTTCACCGACTACATGCGCGGCGCGATGCGTCTCTCCGCGCTGATGAAGCAGCCGGTGATCTACATCATGACCCATGACTCGATCTTTCTGGGCGAAGACGGCCCCACCCATCAGCCGATCGAACACCTGGCGGCGATGCGCTGCATCCCCAACATGCTCGTGCTTCGCCCCGGCGATGCGCAGGAGACCGCCCAGGCGTGGCTCATGGCGATGGAGAACACCCAGGGACCGACGGTCCTCGCTCTGACGCGGCAGGGCCTCCCGGTCTACGAGAAGGCCGATCCTTCGTGGACCAGGACCGCACGCCGCGGCGCCTACGTGGTGCAGGACACCGAAGGCACTCCCGACGTCGTGGTGGTTGCCACCGGTTCCGAGGTATCTCTCGCCGTTGCCGCCGCTGCCGATTCCGGCAAGAAGGTGCGCATCGTCTCCATGGTATCGCGCGAGCTCTTTCATGCGCAGGACCGCGAGTTCCGCGAGGCGATTATTCCACCCGGTGTCCGCACCATTGTCGCCGAGCTCGGCATTGCGCAGGGCTGGGAAGGCTTTGTGCAGGACCGCGAGGACCTCTTCGTGCTGTCGGACTTTGGCGCTTCCGGCCCGGGAGACAAGGTAGCCGAGCACTTCGGCCGCACCCAGAAAGATCTCGCCGCGCTCATCGCGCGCTGAGCGGATACGGCAGACGAGGGGGAAGGAATGGGACGCTACCTGCTGGGCTTTGACGTAGGAAGCTCGTCGGTCAAGGCGAGTCTGGTGGACGCGGAGACCGGCATGTCGGTCGACTCGGCCACCTCGCCGGACACCGAGCTCAAGATTCACGCCCCCCGTTCCGGCTGGGCCGAACAGGACCCTGAGGTCTGGTGGGAGCACGTGCAGACCGCCGCCGCCATGATCCGGTCGCGCCACGCCAGAGAGATGGCAGCTGTAGCCGCGGTAGGGATCTCCTACCAGATGCACGGCATGGTGCTGGTGGACAAAGCCGGCGCGGTGCTCCGGCCTTCCATCATCTGGTGCGACAGCCGCGCCGTTCCGTACGGAAATCGCGCCTTTGAGGCGCTCGGCGCGGACGTCTGTCTTCCCCGATTACTCAACTCTCCCGGGAACTTCACCGCGGCAAAGCTGGCGTGGGTTAAGGAGAACGAGCCGCAGCTCTTTGAGCGAGTGCACAAGGTGATGCTGCCGGGCGATTACATCGCGTTCCGTCTTACCGACCGGATTACCACCACCCCCTCTGGATTGTCCGAGTTCATCCTCTGGGATTACACCACCGACGATACGGCCCGTTTTGCGCTGGAGCACTTCGGATTCTCAGAGTCGGTGCTTCCAACCGTTCAGCCCACCTTCGCCGTCCACGCCGGTGTGCGTTCGGATGTTGCTGAGCGCCTCGGCATCCCCGCCGGGACGCCGGTTTCGTACCGCGCCGGGGATCAGCCCAACAACGCCTTCAGTCTCGGAGTGCTCAATCCGGGTGAGGCCGCTACTACCGCCGGAACCTCCGGGGTGGTCTACGGCATTCTGGATACCCCGCAGTACGATCCCCGGTCACGGGTCAACACCTTCGTTCACGTCAATCACGGTCCGCAGGCGGGGCGGTACGGGGTGCTGCTCTGCCTCAACGGCACGGGCATTCTGTACAAGTGGCTGAAGGATGTGTGCGTAGCGCCCTTCGTCGGCAGTGCAGCCGCGGAGGCTGCCCATGCGGCGACGGCGGGTTACGCCGAGATGAACGAAGCCGCCGCTACCGTACCGGTTGGCAGCGATGGGCTCTGCATCCTGCCCTTTGGGAACGGTGCCGAGCGAACGCTGGAAAACAACGATATCGGTTCGTCGATCCACGGACTGAACTTCAACATCCACGGCAGAAACCATCTGCTTCGCGCCGGGCAGGAAGGCATCATCTTTGCGCTCAACTACGGGGTGCAGATCATGCGTGAGATGGGAATGACCATTGACACCGTCAAGGCGGGGCGCGCCAATATGTTCCTGAGTCCGCTGTTCCAGTCAGTCTTTGCCACGGTAACCAACACCGAAGTGCACCTCTACCACACCGACGGCGCCCAGGGCGCTGCTCGTGGGGCCGGGGTTGGCGCGGGAGTTTTCGCCGCTCCGAAGGACGCCTTCGGCGGCCTGGAGCGAACCGACGTAATCACGCCGGACCGCAGCATCGCCCCCGCCTACGACGATGCGTGGCAGCGGTGGCGGGAGATCCTTCAGCGGCAGCTCGGCTGAGACGCCGCCCTGCCGCCGGTCAGAACCGCACCACGGATCAGAACCTCAGCACAAATCAGAACCGCAGCACCACGGGACGTTCGCTCAGGGCGTCGGTGTACTTGATCAACAAGCTTCGTGTCTGGGCGTTGTAGTGACGGCCGCGGGCGTAGATCTCAAACGAAGGGTCATTCCGCCAATCCAACCCAAAGAGCTCCATGGACGCGAAAGGACGTACGCCCTGCACCATCAGGTAGTGGGTCTGGTTGGGTGGCGACTGCACGGTAAACGAGAACTCGGCGGCCGTGGCGCGCACGTTGGTGATGCCGGCAACGGTCCATATCCACGTACCGGGACCCAGTGCATCGTACAGAGAGACCATCCGGGGAAAGGCCGGGTTGCGTGAGATCAGGGCGTAGATCTCCTCGGGGCCAATGACTCCCTCTGCGGTGTGAACGCCCTCCGCCTGCGCCACGAGTATGCGCGGCAGAAAGCCCTCATCATCGCCGAGGGAGAGAGCCGATACCACCAGATTCCGCCCGATGTCCAGGTATTGATTGTTGCGCAGCCGTCGCCCTTCGCTCTCAATCACCAGGCCCGCAAGCAGCGACAGTTCCACATCAATCTGCCCTGGCGCACTCTCCAGAAAGACGCCTTCGCTCGTCCGGACCAGGGCCGGAAAGAGTCGATCCGCGATCACCGTGTCGAAGCGGCCGAATGCCCGCCGCGCCGCGTCGGTTCGGTTGTCGT
This sequence comes from Spirochaetales bacterium, assembly GCA_007130025.1. Lineage (GTDB taxonomy): Bacteria > Spirochaetota > Spirochaetia > DSM-27196 > PWMO01 > PWMO01. The sequence continues at coordinate 11,579 of SLTF01000314.1, forward strand.
ACAGGGTTGCGTTTGCCAGAAGGCCAACGCTCTGATAGAGGTCGAGATCGCGGAAATTGACCTCCGCCAGAAACGCGAGGACCTCGTCGGCCAGCTGGACGCTGCCGCGATGCAGGGCAAACGGAATCAGTCCGCGGAATCGGAACACCTCGGGATCGCGAGCGGCGGCCTGTCGAAGCAACTGCTGGTTGGTGCGGCTGTCCTGCTCCTGAACCTGAAACTTGATCGGTCGAAGGTTCCCCAGGAAGGGACTCGAAAGCAGGCCAACCCGGTCGGGATGAAGATCCGCCGCTCGACGCATATCCGTGAACACGGCACCAAACTCACCGCGGGTCCACGCTTCGGCAAGCGTCGCGGTCAGGATGTCTTCGCGGAATGCCGGCGACATGCCGCGCACGGCCCAGCGCCCGGTGCCCGCGTTGAATCGGGTGGTACGCCAACCCCGATACGCGCGGTCGATGAAGTCGCGTTTCGCACGGTCGAAGGCCTGATCGGGAATGGCAAGCGTGCGGTCCGCAAACCAGCGTTCGACCACATTCTCACGCTGTTCCACCATCGCGGTGTAGCGTACCGTCTGCGAAGGAACGTCCGTGGGAAGTCGCAATCCTGCCTCGCTCACCACCGCACGCGGAGGCGGGGCCAGCACGAAGGTGCGGGAGTTGAATACAATTGGCACCGAATTGCCCACCGTCTCCGACGCGCGCAGGGCGCCGGCAACCGTTGTGTACGGTAGGGTTATGGCGGTGATGCCGGGAAGCGGATTGGGCAGCAGGGGGCGAATGTGCAGCTCGTCACCCGCATCGCCGGTGAGCTGAAACCGCACGCTCACGTCGTTCTGGAGAAGCACCTGGAAGCCGTCTTCCATGGTCTCGTATCCCAGCAGCGCAAGAATGGTTTCGGTTCCGTCTCCTCCGGTGAGCAACACCGGTGTGTCGGGGGTGAAGGGAAACTCAAGCCCGGCAAAAAGCAGGCGCACTTCGGTGATCGGCGCTTCTTCGTGCTCAAGCGCCAGGGCTCGACGGCCGCGCAGGGTAAGGCCACCGTACTGATAGATGAAGTTCTGGTCATCCGAGAACTGCAGAAACACCAGCAGGGCGATGATCCCCGCGTAGACTACCGGAATGACGAACAGAGCCCGACCCAGACGTTTTTTCATTGTGACTGCGATATTACCAGCCGTGGCTCGAGTATTCAAGGCCGCTGGGTCCGTCCCACCTTGCCAACCCCTCGCTCAGAAGGCTCTGAGGCGCCCTATTGACGGGCTTGATTGCGCCGTGGGAGAATCTCGTAGTCACATGATTCACCACATCAATTCACCGTCATGTCCCTATCCTCGCCGTGCCCCGCGCGTTCTTCTTGGGGCTCTTGTCATGGGCGTTCTCGCGCTTGCGGGTTGCGCGACCCGTCCGGCAACGGTTCCTGTTGAGCCGGAGCCGGACGCGGTTCTGATGCCGGAGCCACTCGATCCGCGCGACGAAGTGTTCGAGAGCATCAGCCTCTATATGAGTCTCGGTGATCCGGAGGCAGCCATTGCCGCCTACGAAGCGGCGAGGCAGGATCGTCCCGAAGAGCCGGAGACCCTGGTTCTGCTGTCCAATCTCTATCTTGCGGTTGGCCGCGTCGACACCGCAAATCAGCTGCTTGACCGAGTCCTGCAGCAGGATCCGGACAACCCGGGGGCACTCCTCAATCGGGCGCTTATTGTCGGGTTTCAAGGTGACATCGACGCGCAGGCCGACCTGTTGCGATCCGTGCTCGAGCAGGACCCTGACAACGTGCAGGCCCACGCGGCGCTGGGAGAGGCATATCTGCAGCAGCGCCGGCTGCCTCAGGCACAGGCGGCTTTCGAAGCCGGGCTTGAGCGCGACCCGGACAACTTCGTCGCTCTCGTGGGGCTTGGGAACGTCATGCTGCGCCAGAACGAGCCGGCACAGGCGGAAGAACTCCTGGTCCGCGCCTCCGAGATTGAACCGGAGTTTCCCTTTGTCTGGTCGGATCTCGGTCGTTCGCGCGCGCGCCAGCAGATGTTTGCCGTGGCGGAACGCGATCTTGATCGCGCCATCGAACTGCAACCCGACTTTTCGTGGCACTACGTGGACCGTGCCCGCATTCGTGCGGAGCGGCGGCAGTTTGTGGCCGCCATTGAGGATTTCACCACCGCCATCGAGCTCGATCCCGATGTGTTTCTCAACTATTCGCACCGTGCCCGCCTGTTTGTGACCACGGGCGAGATGGAGAAGGCGTACGCCGATTACCGACAGGCGCTCGCACTGCGGCCCGACTACCACGCCGCGTACGGACCGCTTGGCATGCTCACCTTCATGCGCGAAGAGTGGAGCGAATCGGCCCGATTCTTCCGCCGCGCATACGAACAGCACGACGACCAGTACCACGGCTTTCCGCTGCTGGCCGCCCTCGCGATGCGCAAAGGCGGAGACGACGCCGGGGCACGCCGCTATCTGAATTCAATCCTGGGTCAGCTTCCGCGAGACTCGCTCTATGTCGACATGGCCAGATTCTACATCACCCCAACGGTCGATACCCGCATCCTGCGCCGAATCGAGCAGGAAAACGACCGCATGATCAAGGCGCAGATGTACTTCTTCATGGGGGGGCACTACGAGCTGCGGGAACTGGATCGACTCGCTCGCACCGTCTACTTGCAGGTGGAAGAGCAGCGGATTCCGCAACTCATCGAGAGTCGCCTCGCTACCTGGCGACTGGATCAGAGGTTCCGGTAGCTGATGAAGGGGATTCAGGCGCTCATCGAGACCATCGACCGCTCGCGTGATCTGGTCATTCAGGCGCACGACTTCCCCGATCACGACGCGGTGGCCTCCGCCTACGCGCTTTCGGCACTTCTGGCCCTCAACGATATTTCCTCCACGCTCTGCTATGGGGGCGAGATTCAGAGCAACAGCCTGTCCGAGGCGATCAAGCTGCTCGACATCCCCATTGTCTCTACGGCGGAAGCCGAGATCAAGCCGGACGCGCAGATTGTCATCGTGGACGGATTCCTGGGTAACAGCAATATGGCGGGGCTTCCCGGGGAAGTGCTCGGCGTCATCGACCACCACAGCCCTCCGGCTGAACCCGACTGTCGGTACTGGGACATCCGCGAAGAGTACGGAGCCTGCTCCACCATCCTCTACGATTACTTCAAGACCTCCGGCAGCGAGATCGCGCGGCCGGTTGCGACGTCCCTGCTGATGGGGCTGATGATGGACACCGCCTTCATGACCCGCGGGGTTCATCCCATTGATCTCGAGGCGTTCTCGGTGCTCTTTGGTCTGGCTGACTGGCAGAGCGGGGCACGGCTGCTCAAGAACTCGCTGTCCCTCAACGACCTCTCGGTATTCCGCGAGGCGATCAACAGCTGCGTGGTCGCCGACGATTTCTGTTTCGTCCCCATTCAAAAAGAGTGCACCCCCGAAGTCATGGCCCTGGTTGCGGACTTCTTCCTCGGCTTGCGCGAGATCCACTTTGTCGTGGTGCTCGAGCCCGAACGCGACCAGTACCGTCTCTCAGTGCGCAGTGAGGACCTGTTCCGTCCCTGCGACGTCATCATTCGCCGTGCTCTCGACGGAATTGGCGCCGGCGGTGGTCACGTCCACATGGGCGGCGGCAGCATCCCGCTGGACCTCTTCCCCGGCGAAGAGGGGCTGCGCAAGCGCTTCCTCGCCGCGATGGGGCGCGAATAGCGATCATAGGAGTTTCACCCTTGAGTCAGACAACTACCACGGTACTGCTGGACGGACGAGAAATCGTCATCATGGGCACGGCCCACGTCTCGCGCGAGAGCGTCGATGAGGTTTGTGCCTACATCGCCGAGCAGAGTCCCAACCACGTCTGCGTAGAGATTGACGCGGCGCGCTATCAGTCGCTCACCAGTGGTGCGGGCTGGTCCCAGCTGAACATCTATCAGGTGCTCAAGAGTCGGCGCGGCTTTCTGCTGCTGGGCAACCTGGTGCTTTCGTCGTTTCAGAAGCGCATCGGAGCAGACCTTGGGGTGAAGCCGGGCGAGGAGATGCGGGCTGCCATTGAGGCGTCGCAGGCTGCGGGAATCCCGTATTCGCTCTGCGACCGCGATATCCAGACAACCCTGAAGCGGGCGTGGATGAAGACCGGCTTCTGGGGCAAGAACAAACTGCTCGCGGCGCTTCTGAGTTCGGTTTTCACGCGCGAGTCGTTCAACGCCGAGGAGATCGAGAGCCTCAAGCAGACCAGCGCCATCGAGAGCATGATGAACGAACTCGCCGACTACCTTCCGTCGGTAAAACACGTACTCATCGACGAACGAGACCGCTTTCTGGCCACCCGCATTTTCGAGGCGCGCGGCGAGCGCATCCTTGCGGTGGTGGGAGCCGGCCACGTGCCCGGCATCGTCTCCTGGCTGAAGCGGCTGGAATCCGGCGAGGCGTCCACCGATCTCAGTGACATCAACGTGATTCCGCCGCCCAAGCCAATCAGTAAAGTGCTTCCGTGGGTCATCCCGGCCGCGGTCTTCACCTTGATTGTGTTGGGATTTGTCCGCTCCGGATGGGCCGGTGGCTTTAGCATGCTGTCACGATGGATCCTGGTCAACGGCACGCTCTCGGCGGTGGGCGCGCTTGCGGCCCTCGCTCACCCCGTGACCATCATCGCCTCGTTTCTCGCAGCACCCTTCACTTCCATGAACCCCACCATCGGGGTGGGCATGGTGAGCGGCCTGATCGAGGCGGTGCTCCGCAAGCCGCGCGTGTCGGACTTTGAGTCGCTGCAGGATGATATCCTGTCGGTGCGTGGCTTCTTTCGAAACCGCCTGACTCACATTCTGCTGGTCTTTCTGTTCTCAACCATCGGAAGCGCAATCGGCACCTTCATCGCGCTGCCCTTTCTCTTCCCGCAGGCGGGGTAGTTGCTCGTCCGGCTCACCAGAGCGCCGAGATGCACTCGCCGATGCGGGTAACTCGTGTCCACTCCTCGGTACCGCCCTCATCGTCGCGGGCGGCGTGGGGGCCCACACATCGTGCAAACCCAAACTCGGCGGCGGCGCGGATGCGCTTTCGCAGATGGAGCACCGGCCGGACCTCCCCGGCCAGACTCAGCTCGCCGGTCACCGTGGTGTTTCGGGGAATCGGCCGGTTGGTGCGAGCGGAGAAGAGCGCCATCGCCAGCGGCAGCTCTACTCCCACCTCGGTGATTCGCATCCCCCCGGCAACATTCACGTAGATGTCCTGGTCGGAAAACCGCATGCCGGCGTGCTTCTCCAGCACCGCCGCAACCCGGGAGACGCGGCCTGAGTCGATGCGGTCGGAGAAGGTGCGCGAGATGCCGCCCTTCGCCGGAACCGTGAGCGCCTGAATCTCCACCAGCAGCACCCGCGAGCCTTCGAACACCGGGGCGGCTACCACTCCGGCGGGGAGGTCCCCGTCGCGGTGCACCAGGAAGATGGCGTTGGGATCGTTTACCTGCACCAGTCCGCGCTCACGCATGGTGAATACGCCGATCTCGTCGGTGGCACCAAACCGGTTCTTGGTCGCGCGCAGAATGCGCACGTCGGTCTCGGACTGCTCAAAGTAGAGAACGGTGTCCACCAGATGCTCGAGCACCTTGGGGCCCGCGATCGCCCCCTCCTTGGTCACGTGAGCAACAAAGAAGATTGCGGTGTCGCGACTGCGCGCCCAGTCTACCAGCTCGTAGCAGCAGTAGCGGATCTGGTTCACCGTTCCCGGAACCGAACCAACCTCGGGGGAGTGGAGGGTCTGTACGGAGTCTACGATGCAGACCGACGGCCGCACGCGTTCGAGCGCGTCCATCACCGCGGACAGCTCGGTCGTTGCCAGTACCTCGATACCCTCGCCTGCGACGCCGAGCCGATCGGCTCGGCGTCGCAGCTGGTGCGGGCTCTCCTCGCCGGAGACGTAGAGCACCCCGCGGTTGCGCATGGCCCCGGCGCAGTGCAGCATCAGGGTGGACTTGCCGATGCCCGGCTCCCCGCCAACCAGAACCGAGCTTCCCGGCGTCACGCCACCCCCGAGCACTCGATCAAGCTCGGCAAACCCGCTCTCCAGGCGCGGGTGGTCGGCGGTGCTCACCTGGGAGAGCGCCACCGCCCCACCGCCGGCGATCCCGGCCCCCCCAGGACCGCCGGTCGCGGCCGGTCCCCCGCCCCCGGCGCGCATTCCTCGCCCGCCGGTCCCGCCGCGGGTTGCCGTCGCCACCTGCTCGATCAGGCTGTTCCACTCGCCGCAACCCGGGCAGCGGCCGAGCCATTTTGGCTCCGTGTGCCCGCACGCCGTGCAGACAAAATTGCTCTTCGTCTTGCTCATCGCCTCGCTTCTCTGTACTCTCATACTACTCACAATGTCGCTGCGCTTCAAATCTGATCAACCAACCGGTTCCTCCCAGGAAGACGGGGCACCTCGCGCGCTCACCCTGCGCCGCCTGGTTCTGGTGCTGATGGCGCCTACGCTCATGATCATCATGACCGGCTCGATGTTTGCCGTCGCGGTCCCGACCATTCGGGTCGAGTACGGGCTGTCAGCCGACGTGACCTCGTGGTTGCTGGTGGCCTACACCCTGCCGTTCATGCTCTTCATGCCGCTCTACGGGCGGCTCGGCGACGGTATCGGCAAGCGCCGCCTCCTGCTGGCGGGTATCGTGCTCTTTCTGTCCGGCACGGTGATGCTCACCTTCATTCGCTCTCTGCCCATGATTCTCCTGGCGCGCGCCCTGCAGGGAGTTGGGTCTGCCGGGGTGAATCCGCTGGCGATGGCGATGATCATTCAGTTTGCCCCCCCGGAGCAGCAGGGCAAGGCGCTGGGCACCTGGAACTCCATCGGACCCGTTGCGGGGATGGTGGGCCCCTTCCTTGCCGGAGCGATGATCGACAGCCTCGGTTGGCGGTCAATTCTGGCACCCGCCATCGTGCTCGGCGTAGTGACCGTTATTTTCACCGCCGCCCTGCTTCCGCGCAGTACCCGCCGTCCGTCCGTTCGTACCGTGATGAAATCGTTCGACTGGACCGGGGTCCTGCTGTTTAACGGAGCGGTCGCCCTGCTGGTCTTTTTCACGTCCAGTCGCCCGATCACCGGTGTGGATCCGTTGCGAGACTTCCGACTCCTCGGCCTGGGACTGTTGTTTCTGGTGGGCTTTGTGGTCTGGGTACGGCGGCGCGAGAATCCCTTTGTTGACCTGCGGATCTTCCGCAACCGGAACTTTTCGCTTGCATCCATCTGCGTCAGCATTCGTATGATGCTCATGGGCGGTGCGAATTTCGCGGTCCCGCTCTACGTCACCGATCTCTACGGATTTCCCGCTGCGGTTACCGGGACCCTGCTCATGCTCCACTCCGGGGCCCTTCTGGTAACCATGTGGCTCGGCGGCATTCTTATCGACCGCTGGCGAAGCCGGATGCAGATTGTGCTGGGTCTCTCGGTAGAGTCGCTGGCGATGCTCGGGTTTGTGCTGTTGCCCGCCGGCGCTCCGGTAAGCCTGGTCTTTCTTCTGCTCGCAACGCACGGTTTGGGAGCGGGCCTCTGTCTGGCGGCGCTGCATCTTTACGCTCTCGGCGGCGTTCCGCGGAGTCGCTCCGCGACGGCGGCCGGACTCTACAGTATGGTACGGTTTGGCGGATCCATGCTGGGAGCCGCGATTGGTGGCGTGGTGTTGGAGGGCGGCCTTGCAACCCACGGAATCACGACCGTGGGCTATCGGTCGACGTTTCTGTTTTATCTGGTGGTAAGTGTGGCAGGTTCAGCCGCGGCGCTTGGTCTTACCCGGCGCATGCCGCGACCGGCCGACGAGAGTCAGGAACCTTCGGCGGCCTGAGATCGCTGAGATTGAACTCGATTAGTACGAGAAGCCGGCTTTGTCGAGCGCCTCTCTCACCGCTTCGATGACGCCGCGGGTCGTGCCGGTTGCTCCGCTGATGGTATCGACGTTCGGCGTCTGTTTCGCGATGATCTCCTTGACCACTGCGTCAATCGCTCCGTCCGCGAGTCCGGGAGTGTCCTCGTGCTCTACCTTGATCGAGACGATGCGTCCGCCGGCGAGGCCAACTTCGGCTTCAATGATCCAATAATACCCTTCACCGGAACCGCTGTGGAACTCTTCGGCGGCAACGGCTGGTGCGGGAATCGACAGAAGAATAACCGCGATTGCGACAATTGCGATGCCGCCCGCGGCCCCAAGTACCTTCATAAGGTCGGAATCCATAAACCCTCCATGTATCGTATAACGAGACACCTGTGCTGACTATTTCGGTAAGTATGCCCGATTTTTGCGGGAGCGTCAAACCGGTTGGCGCGGGCTCCGATGCGGAGCAACCACCGTCAAGCCAAAGAGAACCGCGGAAACCAGAATCAGCGCCGGGGCGGTCCGGTAGAGGGCGAGCAGACCAATCTGGTCCACCATCGCACCGCCAATGGAACTGCCGACTACGCTTCCGATACCAAAGAACACCGCGGGGGCAAGCGTTTGAAACGCGGTTTTGAACTGTACCGGTGCGATTCGGTCGATGAAGTAGATGGCCGAGGGGAGAAACACGCCAAACGATGGGCCGTGGAGAAGTTGTACGAGAATGACCTGTGTGGGCGAGGTGACGTACGCCAGCAACCCTACACGGACCACGAAGATGACCATGGAAGCAAGGAGCACGATCCGGGGGCGAAAAAGCCGAACGAGAAACGCCGCCAGGATCATGAACGGGATCTCGCTGCCGGCACTCGCCGCATGGGCCATCCCCACGTGCGTGTTGGTACCGCCGACTGAGTAGACGAGGAGGGGAAGAAAGGTGAGCGTTGCGCGCAGCGCAATAATGACACCGGTACTCGCCACGAGAAACCAGAGGTATTCACGGTTGGCAACCACCGCATGCACCAGAGCGGCCCCACCGGTGTCATGCGCCGCCGGCAGGAGCTCTGCCCCACCTCCGCGCTCATCCAGGGGAGCTGGTGCTCCCCGCGTCGGCGGCTCGGCAGGACCGCCGGATGTGGTTCGAACCGACAGAGCAACCAGAACAGCGGAAAGCACAAACACCCCGTACATCACGAAGTTCAGTTCAAGACCGTGTCGGTCGTAGACCCGTCCCATGACAACGCTGGTTGCGGCAAAGCCCAGCGAACCCATCGCACGGGCAATTCCGTAATCCGCCTTTCCATGCAGGGAGCGCTGGTGCATGATCCAGCTGTCCATGATGCCCGGCATACTGTTCGCCGTCGCCGAGAAAAGCGCCGCAATCACGATTACTACCGCAAATCGCTCAGCGACGAGGGGGATGGTCAAGACAAACACCACCGCCGCTGCCAGACAACCGGCCACAATTTCCCGGTGCCGCCCTGTTCGATCGCATAACAGACCCCACAGTGGTTGGCTGAAGATCGATACCACGAAGATTGCCGACATTACGTATCCAGCCTGGGCCGTGGACATGCCGCGATGCACCAGATAGGGAACGAGGAAGACCTCGATACTCACCACCGAAGCCCAGAAGAGCGAGAGAAACAGGCTGAATCGGGCAGTGGTCCCTGGACCGTGGAACCGAAGGTGTACGAGATTCATCCGGGCCTACATGGAGAACCCGACGAGGGCAGACGCGGCGAGAAATCCGGAATCCACGTTGTATCCTACGGTGACCCCAACGGCGGGGAGGGCGATTCGGGCCAGGTAGAGGGCAACGCTTCCTCCCGGGCCGTGGTAGCCGGTGTCGCCGGAGGCCCCGCCGGCGAGAACGCCGCCGTCGTAGAACCCACTCAGGGTCACCGTTCCCCAGCGTCGGACGAGCACCGGCACCTCCGCGGTCACCCCCGCAGCGCTGTACCGAGCGGCGGTCACCCGACCGGAAGGCAGAACCCGAAACCCCGGCCCCGCTGGTCTCTCAACCTGCAGGCCGTCGGCATCGCTTGCGAGCCCACGGTAGTCAAACTGGAGGCGGTGCCGGTCCGCAATCGCGATCGTCCACGCCGCGTCCAGCGAGGCTGCGACGGAGACAGCTCCACCGTCGACCGAAAAGCCGTGGCGGTAGACCGCACGCGCCGTTGTTCCCCGGTTGAAGAAGCTCACGTATCGCAGGTTCTCCCACTCCAGACCAGCGGCCGGCTCGATCACGGTAACTGAGTCCGGTGTCGTGCCGATTGGTGCATCGCCGGGCGACGCAGCCTCACGCTTCAACGATGCACCCAGCACCGGAGAGAGCCGTTCGTTTGGGCGCAGGGTCACCCGCGCAGCGAGCGAATACCGCTGGAGGTCAAACCGTTCAACGAGCTCGTTTGCGGTGTCGGAGGTCTCCACGGCGCTCTGTCCCAACGCGGCGAATACCGCGAACCCCGGTCCACGCACCCCCACGGAGGATGCGATGAACCCGCTCATGACCTGATACCCATCGGAGCCGAAGAACCCGGCAAAGAGTCCTGCGTACCCGGATCCAACCAGATTTGACTCGAGCAGCGCAAAACCACCACGCACCGACTGCGAGTCAACCGAAAAGAATGGAACGGGAATCAGCGTCCACCGCTCCTCGACCGCGATGGTGAGGACCGTCGATTCCGTATCCAGGGACACATCGACGTCGGCGAACAGCCCGGAACGCAGCAGCCGGTCCCGCACAGCCTCCACGTCCAGTTCCTCGGCGCTCATTCCCGGTTGGATCTGGGCAATTCGCTCAACGGTAGCTTCACGGGTACGGGTCAGGCCGGAGTACGCGATCGTCACTTCGCCGGTGGAGGCAAACACGAGCGGAACCCACAACAGTGACAATGCCAGAAGCGCAAGGAGGGTCTGAGTTCGGGGGTTCATACCGCGTGGTATCCCGAACCGCGGCTCTTCGTCAA
>SLTF01000112.1 GCA_007130025.1 Spirochaetales bacterium
ACATCATCCGTGGCGCAACAATCGAACTGATTATCCGCCCCGATGGGCGTATCGTGTCCCAGCAGGGCGGCAGGATCAACGGAGATGCCGTGCACTTCTCCATCCCCGTGGTTCGACTGCTCACGGTGAGCGACCGTCTCGAGTACTCGCTGACCTTCCGGTAGTCAAAAACGGTCGTCGCCCCTATACTCCCGGAAGAATGGCTGAGACCGGTGGGCTGCTGATCCGCGCCGAATCACTATTTCATATTCTCGCTCTTCCCGACCTTGTGGTGCTGGATTCGCGCGGTGAACAGGACTACCAGCGTGGGCACATCGTTGGTGCGGTGCATCTCTCACCTTCAGCGCTCGAGCGCGATATCATTCTGGACAACGGCGAGACGGTCTCCAACATGCTCACCACTCCCGAGGCAGCCACCCGCGTACTGCGGCGGGCTGGCATCAATGCGGACAGTCGTGTTGTGGTCTATGACGCCGGGGGAGGCAGCTCCGCGGCACGCCTGTTCTGGGCGCTTGAGTCGCTGGGTGTCTCGCGGGTACAGCTGCTCGACGGCGGGTACGACGGCTGGCGCGACGAGGTGGGTATTGTAACCCGCGAAGAACCGGCCCCAACCCTCGGAACCGTCGAGGCGCGAATCGACGAGCAGCGGATGGCCGACTTCTCGGACGTGCTCACCGGCATTGGGCAGGGTTCCAAGTCGCTCTGCAACACCCTCTCCGCGGATGATTTTGCCGGCGGGGCCATCCCCACCAGCGTGAACGTACCCTACTATCGTACCTACACGGGCGGTCGATATCCCGTACTGCGAACCCCCGAAGAGCTCCGCGAGCTCTTTCTGGGCGTAGGCGGGACCCTCGAGCGGGAGATGGTCTTCTACTGTCGGATCGGCTACTGCGCGGCTCAATGCTACTTCGCCGCCCGCGTGGCCGGTTTCCAGCGGGTGCGGCTCTACGATGGATCGATGCAGGACTGGGCGCAGCGCGGGGGGCGTCTCCTGCCGTCCGGTCGTGGCGTGTGAACCGGTCTCACCCCGGGGAATACCGGCGAATCGCTCACGTATTACCGATTTACCTTGCAAAGATGATTCTTTCGCCCTACAATACCCTCACATCCGGTGCGGTCCACCCCTCCGGATCTCATTGCGTATGACCGAACGTGTTCCGCTTCATCCCGATGAAGCGCTTTCGATAGTGCAGGCTCTCCCCGTGGCAACTCCGCGGGAAGAAACCGTCCTGTTGACGGAGGCCCTTGATCGTGCGCTCCCGCGCTCCGTTCCCGCTCCCATGGATTCCCCGCCGTTCGACAAGGCCGCCATGGACGGGTTCGCCGTCCGTGCCGATGATGAGAGCGAACGCTTCCGCATCGTGGAGACCATCGCCGCCGGCGACACGCCTGGAGGCGCCGCCGTACCAGGGGGCGCCGGCTCTACCGGTCCGGTCGGTTCGACCGGTGCGACCGGGGGGCTCCAGGCCGGGGAGTGTGCCCGCATCATGACCGGCGCCCGGGTGCCCGTTGGTACCGGCAAGGTCGTGCGGGTTGAGTTTACCGAGGTGAACGAAGGCTGGATGCGGCTCACCCAGCCCGAACCGCTGGGAAACGTCATTCGTCGCGGCGAGAACGCCCGCGCCGGCAGCGACCTGCTGACGCCGCGGGTTCTGGGGCCGGCCGATATCGCCGTACTCGCCGCGATGGGCATTCCCTCGGTCTCGGTGGCGGCGCGCCCGATGGTCGGCATCGTTGCAACGGGTAGCGAGCTCCGCCTGCCCGGCGAGTCGCTGTCCGACGGTCAGATCTACAACAGCAACAGTTTCAGCCTGTGCGCCCAGGCGCGCCGGGCAGGCGCCCTCACCACCGACTACGGCATCGTCCGCGACGACCGCGCCGTCATGACCCAGACCATCGCGCGCGCCCTCGCCGAGAGCGACGTGCTGCTGCTCTCCGGCGGCGTCTCCATGGGCGACTACGACTACGTGCCCGAGGTTCTCGCCGAGTGCGGCGTGACGGTGCGTTTCCACAAGCTTCGGATCAAACCGGGCAAGCCCACCCTGTTTGGTACCACGGACCGCGGGTTTGTTTTTGGGCTTCCCGGTAACCCGGCGAGCACCTACGTGCTCTTCGAGCTCTTCGTCGCGCCGCTGATCCAGCGACTGATGGGACTCACGCACCAGCCCATCGTTCATCGGGGAGAGCTCGCGGTGGAACTGTCGCGGCGGATCGCCGATCGGGTAGAATATCTTCCCGCTCGCATCGCCGACGGCGTGGTGGAACCGTGCGCCTATCGCGGCTCAAACCACATTAACGGCGTGGCCGACGCAAACTGTCTGATACGAATGGAACTGGACCAGACCCACATCGCACAAGGGAGTGTCGTGCATGTTAGACAGATTTGACCGCGAGATCACCTATCTCAGGATCTCGGTCACCGATCACTGCAACGTACGCTGCACCTACTGCATGCCCGCTGAGGGTGTTCCGCTGAAACACCACAAGGACATGCTGAGCTTTGAGGACATCACCGAGGTGACCCGCGCCGCCGTCCAACTCGGCATCACCAAGGTTCGACTCACCGGCGGGGAACCACTGGTGCGCCGCGATATTGTCACGCTGGTGCGGATGCTCGCCGAAATCGAAGGCCTCGAGCACCTCGCCATGACCACCAACGGGTCGCTCCTGCACCGCTACGCCGTGCCGCTTCGCGATGCGGGCCTTCACAGCCTCAACATCTCGGTGGACACCCTCGATCCCGAGCGCTATCGCACGATCACCCGCGTGGGAGACCTGGATGCGGCCCTGCGCGGGGTGGACGCCGCGATTGCCGCGGGCTTTCCCATCAAGATCAATATGGTGGTGGGCGACGATACGAGCGACCGCGAGGTGCGCGAGATGGAAGCGTTCTGCGAGCGCAAGGGGCTGCGGCTTCAGCTTATCAACCACTATTCGCTCGACGGCGCGAAACGCGACGACTACGAGTTCTCGCGGCCGCCCAAGTGCGACAGCTGCAACCGCATCCGCCTCCTGGCCGACGGAACCCTCAAGCCCTGCCTCCACACCAACAACGAGATGAAGGTCGACCTCGAGCACGTCCAGGCGAGCCTGATGCAGACCATCCTCGCCAAGCCGCGCCGCGGCGCCGCGTGTACCAACCGCTCCATGATGGAGATCGGCGGATGAGTGCGGCACTGAGTCACGTGGACGACGCGGGAAAGGCCCGCATGGTGGACGTCTCGGCCAAGCCGAAGGTCCGCCGGACCGCGCGCGCTTCGGGACGGGTCATCCTTGCTCCCGCCACCGTGGCGCTCATCCGCGAAAACAGCATCGCCAAGGGCGACGTGCTCGCAACGGCGCGCATTGCCGGCATCACCGCCGCGAAGCGCACCGCCGAACTCATCCCCCTCTGCCACAACATCTCCATTGACGCGGTCTCGGTTGATCTGGAGCTGCAGGACGATGGGGTCGCCATCAGCGCCACCGCGGTCTGCACCGACAAGACCGGCATCGAGATGGAAGCCCTCACCGCGGTGAGTGTGGCCGCCCTGACCGTCTACGACATGTGCAAGGCGGTGGACAAATCGATGGTGATCTCGGGTATCCGGCTGGAAGAGAAGACCAAGGAATCGCTGGGCTGAGCGAGAACGCCGCCCGGCCGGCGGCATCAGGCCCGCGGCGCAATCTGCTCGCGCCAGGCGCGCTCGATGCGCGACAACTCTTCACTCGAAAGCTTCCACTCTCCGGCCGCGGCGTTCTCTCGCGCCTGGGCGGCGGTTCGTGCCCCCACCAGCGCGCAGGTGACACCACCGCGCGCCAAGGCCGCAACGCTGCTGTCGGCCATCGGCGGGCGCCGGGACCAGTTGATTGCCACCTGGGAGACCGGCCGTTCGCGCTCGCGGGCAATGGCGCGCAGCGTCTCAAGCAGGCCGCCGGCCGCGCTCCATACCGGCTCACGGAAAAAGCGGTAGAACTCGTCTCGGGCGTCGCCGGGAGCAAAGCGGGGAAGCTCGCGGTACTTGCCGGTAAGGATGCCGGCGGCGAGCGAGCCGTAGCCCAGGGCGCCCAAACCGTGTTTGGCACAGTAGGGAAGGGTGTGTGACTCGGGGGTGCGGTTCAGCAGTGAGTAGTGCAGCTGCAGGCAGGTGAGGGGAAAGACGGCGCGCACGCGCTCCATGAGGGCCGGTTTGAAGTTTGCCACGCCCAGGAACCGGAACCTGCCCGCCTCGTGTACACGCGCCAGCGCCTCGACGGTTTCTTCGATGGGGGTATTCTTGTCCGGCCAGTGGACCTGGTAGAGGTCGATGGTATCCACGTTCAGGCGGCGCAGCGAGTCTTCGATCTCGCGACGGACCGCATCGGGGCTGAGGTCCACCACGTGATGCGGCCCGCGCCGCTGGATTCCCATTTTGGTAGCGATTACCACCTCATGACGGCGTCCGGCAATCGCCCGGCCCACCACTTCCTCGGCCCGGCCGTCGCCGTAGGCCGGCGCGGTGTCAATGAGGGTTACGCCCGCGTCAAGGGCCGCACGGATTGTCTCTTCGGACTCACGGTCGTCTGCCGGGCCCCACGCGTCCCCACCGAAGGCCCAGGTGCCAAGCCCCACCACCGAGACGGTGGTGGGCGGGTTGTCAGGACCTGCGACGCCGCCGGCGCCGAGTGAGCGATACTCCATGCCGCGGACTCGTTCAACCGTACCGGCTCAGAGTGCCGGCTACTTGGTGGTCAGGTTGAAGGCGCCGTCCCAGTCGGTCGGGGGGGTCTTCTTGATGAACTCGGCGCACCGTTTGAGGTAGACCTGCGAGGGGCCGTCTTCGGGGCGTGCCTTCAGCGCGTCCTTGAAACGCTTCTGCGCGGTGGTCCATTCGCGCTTCTCGAAGGATGAGAGACCGTCGTGGAAGATCTCGAGCACCTCCTTCATTTTCGCGTCGAGGTGGCCCTTTTCTTCCACCAGCTCGAAGAGGCGTACCGGCTCTGTCACCCCAACCACGCGTACCCGGTCCATCATGCGGAAGATCAGGCTCTCACCGGCTTCCTTTCGGGTTGACTCGCTGACCAGCAGCCAGGTGCCGTACTGTTTGTTCACACCCTCGAGGCGGGCGGCGAGGTTCACCGCGTGGCCCATCATGGTGTAGTCCATCTTCTGCGCGGTGCCCATATTGCCCACGACCATTTCGCCGGTATTGATGCCGATCCGCGTGAGCAGCGGGGCGGGGCTGAGGTTTTGTGCCAGTACCTGTTCGTTGAGCTTCGCCTCGGCGCGCTTCATCAGCACCGCGGCCCGGCACGCGCGTTCGGCATGGTCCGGGTAGGAGACCGGCGCACCAAAGAACGAGATGATGGCGTCGCCCTCGTACTTGTCGATGGTGCCGCGGAGATCCAGGACGATATTGCTCATCTCGGTGAGGTAATTGTTCAGCAGGCGCACCAGGTCGGTCGGATCGAGCTGCTCCGAGATACCGGAGAACCCTTTGACGTCGGTGAAGAAGGCGGTGAGGTGCTTCTTCTCGCCACCGAGCTTGAGTTTGCTCGGATCGTCGAGGAGCTCGTTGATGACGTCCCCCGACAGGTAATGGCCGAAGGCGCTGCGAATGAAGCTGCGTTCGTGCGCGGTCTGCAGGAACTTGATCAGCGTCAGAACCAGGAAGCTCAGAAACACCGTGAGTGCCGGCGTAATCAGGGGCAGGTAGGCGCCGGTGGTTACAAAGAACAAGGCGCCGGCGGCGGTGATCGCCACCAGAATGACCACGCCGGTAATAATGGCACCCAGCGGCTCGAGCCGGCGAACGAAGAAGGTAACCAGCAGGGCGAAGATGAAGGCGGAGACCACCGAGTACCACGAAGGCAGCAGCCGCACAAACTGGCGCTGCAGGATGGTGTTGGCAACCGAGGCGTGCGTTCCCACGTTCATGTACTGTGACTCGAAGGGGTTGACCCCGATATCGGTGGTGCCCGTCCCGGTATAGCCAATGAAGGCAAACGAGCCGGGAATCTCGCGGGCGATGGTCTCGCGCGAGGCTACCACCGCGTCGTAGAGTTCCCGGGTGGCGGCGAAGAGGGCCGGCACTTCGTCGAGCAGTGGGGTGTATTCGATGCGCAGGTCGTCGGGCAGATCGGGAACCTGAAGGATGCGGCTCACCTCGTCCACGATGGCGGCTTCGGCGTCGCCGTGCAGAAAGCGTCCGGTTTCCTCGTAGAACATCCTGCGCACTTCGCGGTAATCGTCGATCAGGTCGCGCTCTCCGCCGGCCAACACTTCCTGTTTCACCTCCTCGGCAAAATCAAAGGCGGAGATGATGTCAAACTCCGCGTTGTAGAACGACAGATACCCAAGGTCGGCCATTTCGCGCAGGTTGTGCAGCAGGTTATCTTCGAGGCGCTTGTTGCGGGTCAGCTCCCAGAACGAGAAGTGGCGAAAGCTGTCATCAAACGTCGCGCGCGGCCAGTTGATGAGCAGCCGCCCCTGGTCGACCATGGGAATGCGAACCGTGTGAACCTCGCCATCGGGGAAGCGCGCGTCTACCATGGTGAGGGTTCGGTCGGTCACTTCCAGGTGTGGGAAGTCCAGCCAGTGCAGCAGCGGCGCCATGGCCAGCTGCTTGTAGAAGACGCCGTCGTGCTCCACCAGAATGTCAACGCGGCGACGCACGCCGTCATCGTCAATGACCACGTTGGGAAAGCCGGCACCGGCTCCGTGCCGGATCATCGGCAAGATTGCCGGCCGAATGCCGCCGGCGCTTTGGAAGGGTGACTGGGAAATGAAGGCCGCGTCGGCGTTGGGAAGCGAGAAGTGGGTTGCGGTGAAATCGATGAGTTCCTGCGATATCACCGGGTCGA
>SLTF01000425.1 GCA_007130025.1 Spirochaetales bacterium
CATCATAGCCATGGTCGCCACCTATTTTCTCTACCACCGGTTGGTGGTCTTCCTCCAATCCCGCATCGATATGGAAAAATACTTCGATCCGATCTTTGGAAAGAAGCGCCCGCACTGAGTGGGTAGCGTTACGAAAAGCGGTGGGATTCAGTAGCCGTCGGACATTGCGCGGTTCTGGTCTTTCTTGTAGAGCTCGCTGTAGACGTAGCCGCGGTTTTTGAGTTTGTCCTTGATGTCCTGGGGAAAGGGAAGGTAGCGCCAGAAGATGTCGCGGACTTCGCGGACCAGTTTCTGTGTGCCCTCGCTCTCTTTGGTGATCCAGAGCACGTAGTCCTGGATGAAGGCGTCCTTCACGTCCCCTTTCTGTTTGGTGTCGCTGAACCACTGATAGTACCAGCCGGTGAGGCCTTCCTCCATCCAGTAGTGTTGTGCCTTTTCCTTCGCCACCTGCCAGCGCAGGTCTCCAAGCGCGGCCACAATGCAGGTGTTCATCTCCTTGGGAAACATGGGGATGGCAAGGCGGCCCCGGCTCGACGCGCGGTTGAATCGTTCGAAGGGCTCCCAGCAGATACCGGTCTCTCCGTAGCAGGGGATGATGATGACGTTGGGGACGATGCGGTTTGTCTGCATTTTGAACGTACGCAGAAAGACGCCGGGGTCGAGGTATTCGCACTGGGCGAGCACCTTGATGATGTTCTCGCGGGTACAGACGTCGTGGAGCCCGCCGCGAAAGTACTGTTTCATCAGCACCGGGAAGTGGTTGCCCTGACGCCCGATGCACATCTTCGCCATCTGACGAACGGTGTTCATCTCGGCGACTACCGTTTTGCCGTCAATTGCGGATCCGCCGGTCTCCGACTCCTTGCGGCGCAGATCGTCGAGCTGGTCTTGAATGTTGTTCAGTTCAGCGCACTCGCGCATCATTTCTTTGTTGAGGGTCATGAGGCGCCGGGTCACGTTGCCAACCTCGGTCAGCGCGCTCTTCTGTGCGTCCGAGTAGGGGCCCCAGAGTCCTCCGTACTGTTCCTGCGGATAGTGTTCGCTGAGTTGTTTGGCGTACTGACCGAGAAGAGCCTCCTGGTCCTGGAGCTCGGTCTGCTTGTTGCGGATCAGGGAGACCTGGGCTTCGTAGCGTCCGCGCGTCTTTTCCAGCAGGGCGTTGAGCTTCTGGTTGCTGTTCTGCTGTGAGAGCTTGGTTTCGTCCACGGCCGATGGGTTGACGCGTCCGCGAGCGACCAGGGTGATCCATTCGTCCACGTAGTGGATGGGCTCGTCGGTGTTGTTGTCAAAGATCGTGCGCGACAGCATGGACCGCTGCTCGGCAGAGAGCAGGGTCGGCAGGAGTACGGCGAAGCGGACCGCGAGGGTCTTGGGTGTCGGCCCCGCGCCAACCACCTTGGGTGCCATGTGGGAGAGCAACTCCCAATACGCCGGGATGAGGCGGGCACGGAAGGTTGAGCGATCCGCGGGATCCTGGGCATTCAAAAACGATCCGAGAACGGAATGCACCCGCTGGGAGATATCTCCCTCGCCGGTCAGTGCCTGCTTGTAGTAGTTTTTGTCGGCGAAGAACGGCTTTGGCGCTTCTTCAAGCTTCTCGGGGATGGCGAACGTGCGCACGGTAAGGTCAGGCGCAGACGTTGCCGAGTCGAGCTCGTCATCGTCACCCTTCCCACCGAACAGGTCGGAAAAATCGGGGATATCGGATTCAGTGTCGTCAGACGCGGAAACGCCGATAAGATCGGCCACTTCGGGGTCAATCTCTCCAGCAAACATCGCCCCGCGTCCCTGTTTGGAATCGTCACTCATGGGTTACCCCGGAAGGGATGGTAAACCGGACACGCAACTCATCTCGTATTGTGTTGAAACGAAGCCGGTTCACGTCTGGAGGTGGCGGGAGTCGAACCCGCTACCTCTTGAATGCCATTCAAGCGCTCTAGCCAACTGAGCTACACCCCCACGTGGAACAGCGACCATCCTATGCAGATGCGCCGTCCGTGTCAACACCGTGGAATCGGTTTGCGACTACAACCACATCAGGTCGGGGTGATCTTCGACCCACGCCGAAAGGGCCGGCGAGACGGAGACCGTACCGACGTCCAGGGTATTGCGAATCTGTACGATGCGCGCTTGTTCCCAATCCGTTATGCCGGCGGTGAGCAGCGCGGCCCGTAGAGCGTCTTGGGTTGTAGCCATGACCGGCGGGATTCGTCCGCTCTCGGGGTTTCCCGATGCGATGGCGTTCGCGTAGGTCGCCTCGGTGTCCATTGCCTCCATCAGAGCGGAGGTGGTGAAGTCGGCAAGACCCACTCCAATCGCGTTTCCGCCGCCGTGTGCGGAGAGCCCGGCGACGACAATCCGCCGGATGATGGGCCCTGTGTAGCCCGGCAGGATACCCGCCGTGGTGCGCCCCGTCACGTTGGGGTCCATCCCCGCGCCGCTGATCTCCTTGCCGATCTCGTCAATCAGCAGCACGTCGATTTCGTCAAACAACAGTCTGGGCATGTTGGAGTAGGCGATCTGGAGTAGTTCCGCCTCTCGAGAGAGAATATCCGTGCGGGCAATAACCTCTACCTGCGCCGTTTCGTCGTACGCGTTCTCAACAATGGCGAGACCACAGAGAATTGGGGCGGATTTCAGAATCAAGGTGGCTACCTCAGGGATAACTTGGGCGAACCGAGCGAATCCTTCCTGGTGAATGCGCGAACAGCCCTCGTGATTTGCGAAACCAATCACGAGCATCTTACACAGACCGCTCTCGACCTCTCCGGCGAAATCGGTATGTGGTTTGATCCGGTTTACCGGAATGATCGCGTCACACTCCATTGCAATCCGGTCGAAGAAGACCGGCAGTCCGCGGTTGGTCTTGGCAATCTGTACCACTTCGGTGGAGGAGTAGACGGGAGCGCCTACAGCTTCGGCTGTGATGCCAAGGGCGCGGAGCACGGTTTCCTGTCCCGATGCGGTCCCTGAACCGTGGCTTCCCATGGCGGGGACGACGATGGGTTCTAACCCGTGGTCACGACACGCGTCCACTGCCGCCCGGACGATGATTGCAAGATTGCGGATTCCGCGGCTGCCCACGCCAAGCGCAACCCGGTTTCCGGGCGGTTGGGGGTGGTCGGCGAAGAACGCGCAGAACTCCGCCACGGTTTTGGCGTAGGGATTGTCCAAAAGGGGGCGATCGAAGCGTTGAGAAACCTGGCGCAAAACAGGGAGGGGACGTGTGCTGACCGACTCGGGCAGGATAGGCACAGCGAACTCCTCAGTGCGAAGAGGATGCGATGACGTCTCGACAGCCTTCCGCGGTTATTCGGTTTCCCGGGGTATCGCCACAGAGACCGGCGACGAGATTGGTGATCACATCATCGCCAAGCGACTTCATGGCGTCAACGGTATACGACGCGACATGTGGAGTGAACAGGACGCGATCCAGCCCGAGGAGGGGACTACCGGTCGGTGGTTCTTGTTCAAACACGTCGGTTGCGTATCCGCCGAGGTGTCCTGATTGCAGCGCATCAAATACGGCCGTTTCATCGACCACCCTTCCTCGTGCGGTATTGATGACCAGCGCTCCGGCTGGAAGGTGCGAGAGAGCAACGTGATCAATGAGGCGTGTTGTAGAGTCGGTCAGCGGTACGTTGACCGAGAGCAGATCGCAGTTGGCCAGCATCTCGCCGAGGTTATCGTGCCACGTGACGAAGGGAAGGGTGCTTCGCTGTTGCTGGTCGAGAAAGGGATCGAATCCAAGCACCTGGGCATCGAAAGCGCGAACGCGCTCCGCGATCGCCATCCCGATGCGTCCAAGCCCGATGATACCGATACGCTTTTTGCTCAGACCGGTGCCGAGAAAGCGCTTCCATTCTCCAGAGACGACGCTATTGTGGGCACGATGAATCATTCGCGAGAGACACAGCATCATGCCCACCGCAAGCTCCGCTACCGGAATGTGATTCGACCCCGGAGCGTTGGCAACCATGATTCCCAGCTCGTCGGCGGCCTGGATATCGATGTTGTCGGTCCCGACGCCGTGTTTCACGACAATCTTGAGGCGTTTCGCCTGTTCGAGAATGGCGCGGTTCACGGGCGCGACCGAAACAACCCATCCGTCCACATCCTTGACCATGTCTGCGAGGCGATCAAGATCGAGAGGGCCTTCTTCCCGGTACTCGCAGAGGTCAATACCGTAATCAGAGAGCAACGAGAGGTGGTTTGGGTCGTTCCGGCCGAAAGATCGAGCGGTGATGAGAACCCGCAACCCTCGCAACGCGCCGGAAGCCAATTCGATACGGTTCATGTAGTAATACTACACGAGCGTGGAGGTTTGGTCAAGCAAAATCATGTGAAATGAGGGGTGGATGGGAGATCATTCCGGTTTTTTAGAGATATCGATTGACAGCTCGACGTAACGGGTAGTAAAGTAACAACAAATTGATACTGAGCGCGCCCCGGTTCTGCTGAGCGCGCGACCCCAAGGAGAGTTGAATCATGATTACCGGATCGCTGGTACCAAACATTACGTGCTTTCGCGCGAATGGCGAGGTGGATGTCGAGCAGACGAAGCGTCATATGCGCTGGATGTTTTTGAAAGGGGTTGACGGGCTGTTTCTGACTGGTTCGTACGGATCGGGTCCGTTGATGTCGCTGGAAGAGCGGGTGGCGGTGTTCGAGGGTGCGCGCCAGGTCGCCGACGAGTTCAGCGGAAAAGTGCTGATCCCGCATGTGGGTTGCATTGACACCGCGTCGACGGTTGCGCTCGCGAAAGAGGCGGAGAGGATTGGTGTTGACGCGATTGGTGCGGTGCCTCCTTTCTATTACCAGTACGAAGAGAAGTTGATCATCGAATACTACCGAGCCATTGTTGATGCGGTGAACATACCGGTATTTGCGTACAACAATCCGAGCACCTCGAGGTTCACGTTTAACTTTGGGACGGTTCGCGCGCTGCAGGAAATCGGGCTGGCCGGCCTGAAGGATAGCCCTCTGAGTCTTGGCTTCATCACGCGCGTCTATTATGACTCCAAGCTGCACGGCAAGAACTTTCAGATCATCATGGGTACCTCGACCGGATGGTTGCCGCTCTACGATATGGGAATTCGCGCGGCAATCGCCGGAATGAACAACTGGGCCCCTGAGATCATGACGGAACTGATGCGCGCAACCTTTGCTGGAGAGCGTGATCGAGCCGAGAAGGCCTACCTCCTTATGCTTGACTTGAGCGCGAAGATGCACTTCACCGATAGTACCATTGCTTCGCTGATGGGACTTCGTGTCCGCGGGTTTGATGCAGGATCGGTGCGCGCACCAATGCAGCTGCCCCCATCGGACGATCCAAAGTACGCGCAGATTGAAAACTGGCTGAAAGACGGCTTTGCTCTTCTTGATCTTCCATACACCAGCTTCGAGTAGAGTTCTCTGCGGGCGCGGAACGCGCCCGCGTTCCTGCCAACATAGTTGTAAGAATACTACATATTTGCACCAAATTTAATCGATGGACGGCGTTTTTGGTTATATTGCTGATTTATGCAACCAATTTCTCGGAATCTTCGGATATTTTGCTTTACAGATCAGGAATGTGATTGTAGAATTACTACAAAACACAGCATCTGCTGTAGAAAGGAGAAGAATATGGCCAAGAATTTTCGAACGGGCATGCGAATCGCTCTTGCTTTGCTCCTGGTACTGATTTCGGTTGGGGCGTTTGCGGGCGGTCAGCGTGAAGCGGCGACCCGCGAGATCAAGCTCGCCAACTTCTACGCGCCGACCCATCCGGTGAACATCGCGCTGAGAGAAGTATTTGTTCCCATGATTGAAGAGGGATCAAACGGTCGGTTCACGGTACAGGTGTTCGATAGCTCGAGCCTTGGGGCGGAGCGCGAACTCACCGAAGGTGTCCAGCTCGGTACCATAGAGATGGGCGTAGCCGGCGGTCTTCTATCTGCTACCTACCCTCGGATTGGTGCGCTTGAGCTTCCCTTTCTGTTTTCCGACTTCGATCACGTCTGGCGCGTGTTTGATGGGGAGATTGGTGAGCAGGTCGCCGAAGACTTTGAAGACGCCGGGCTGAAAGTGCTCGCGTGGATTGGTAACGGTTTCCGCGTATTCTCCAACAGCGTGCGTCCCATTAATGGGGTTGCCGATACCCGTGGAATCAAGATGCGGATGCCGGAGAATGACGTCTACATTGCAACCGCTCGTGCCTTGGGTTTTGAAGTGGTGGCGATGGGCTTTGGCGAAGTGTACAACGCCATGGCTACCGGAGTCATCGACGGACAGGACAATCCGCTGGCCACGCTCTACGCGTCGCGGTTTTATGAGGTTCAGGATTACGTTGCGATCTCAAACCATATGTTCAGCCACGGCTCGATTGTCATGAACCTTGATCTCTGGAACAGTCTCTCCGCAGCCGACCAGGAGCTCTTCCGTAACGCGTCCCGGGAGACAGCGACCCTTCAGCGACGCCTGCTTGCAGAAGGAAGCGACGAGTTCATCCGGCTGATCGAGGCGGAAGGTCTTACCGTTACCTTCCCCGATATTGCTGAGTTCCGTGCGGCCACCGAGTCGGTTCGTGCCAATTTTGCCCGCAACTACGACTGGGCTCCGCGCTTCATCGAAACCATTCTGTCGCTGGACCGATAATCGTCATCCACGGATTGTAAGGGTGTAAAATTGGGCGGCGTCGATCTCCGTGCGGAGCGACGTCGCCCGTATGGTTTCGTGAAGGAGAGCGAGATGCAGAATGCGTTGAGTCAGGTGAATGCAGCCCTTGCCAAG
>SLTF01000237.1 GCA_007130025.1 Spirochaetales bacterium
CCGATATCTGCGACATGAGCTCCAGCACGGTGTACCCCATCACCAGAATGGGCGCACGAACCGGAATAATCCCGAAGATGTAGATCATGGCGGTTGGGAAGAGCGTTGCAAACGCCAGCAGCACGCCGAAGATCGCCCCGGATGCGCCTACCAGGAACACCATGTAGTTTCCGCCAAACCAGTAAAACGCGAGCGAGAACAACCCGGCGAGCGTTCCCACCACGAGGTAGAACATCAGGAACTCCCAACTCCCCAGCCGCTGCTCCACCTGGGTTCCGAAGAAGAAGAGCCCGATCATGTTAAAAAAAATGTGCGACATTCCGCCGTGCACAAACATATACGTCACAACCTGCCACCAGTAGTTCCCGTGAACCACAAAGACCGGGTTCATCGCCAGATAGCGCCAGACGTTGGGCGACAGGGTGGTGAGGAAGAACACCAGAAAGTTGATGCCGATGAGAATGAACGAGATGTTGTACTCCCGGTACCGAAGCGGCGTGCGCAAAAACGAGCGTCCTGACATTCGCATAATGTACGGTCTATGATGACTGCCGGTCAACACGACCGCGGCCCAACCTTGCGAAACCGGCGTGAACTCCGTATGCTGTGCCCCACCATGGATGCAAAACCACTCTCAATTCACGACCCCGGCGAGCCGAAGACACCCGCAATCATCTTCTTGAACGGCTTTCTCACCAACCGCGCAATGTGGGCGACGGTGATCGAACACCTCGGTGACGCAGCGCGTTGCATCACCTACGACCTGCGAAGCTTTGGAGAGAACCAGACCGGCGACGGGGTTGTTTCGATCGAGGCGCACGCCGGCGACCTGATACGCCTTTTGGACCGGTGCGGTGTCGAACGACCGCTACTCTGCGGCCACTCCCTCGGCGGCCTGGTTGCGCTGAGGGCTGCGGCTCGCGACCGTGAGCGCTTTGCCGGGCTTGTGGTCTGCGGCGCCCACGCGAAGAGCCCTTCCGACGACGAGCGGTTACAGTGGGCCGGGTGGATCGATCGCGCGGACAGCCTCGGCCCGGAGCGGTTTGCCCAGCACTACCTCGAGGCCGCCCTGGCGCAGGATACCATCGATCAACCAGGCTCTCCCTTCGATCTCCTCGTTGAAGAGGCGGCCACACAGAGCATCACCGCGAGCAAGGCGGCCCTCCTTGCGATCATGGCGCGCGTCGACACCCTTGCTCCGCTGGAGCGAGCCCCCCTCCCATTGCTCATCACCGGAGGAGCAGGTGACCGCTATACACCGCCGGATGCGCTGCTGCGAATGGGCCTCGGCATTCAGGGCGCTCAGTTCGTGCGCGTTCCCCACGCGGGACACCTCGCGCCGGTCGATAACCCTGCGTTCTTCGCCGACGCCCTCCTTCGATTTCTGCACAGCGAACCGGTGACGGCACGGCTACCGCAGAAACCCCAATCGCGGAAGAAGCGGTGAGCGGAAATCGGAGCCGCCCCGATCACTACAGTCGCCGCGCAAAGCAGGAGGGCTACCAGGCCCGATCGGTGTATAAGCTGCAGGAGATTCAGCAACGATTCCACCTGATTCGTGCGGGAAACCGGGTGCTCGATCTGGGCGCCGCTCCCGGTAGCTGGAGTCGGTTTCTACTTCGAGTCGTGGGAGCCGGCGGATCGGTGGTTGCCGGTGACCTCGGGGTCATCGAGCTACCTCCTGATCCGCGACTGGAACTCCTGCAGCTGGACATTCTGGGTGAGAACTTTCCTTCCGAGCTGGAGCGTCGCGGCCCGTTCGACGCGGTAGTCAGTGACGCGGCTCCCGCGACTACCGGCGGCAGGGTGCTGGACACCGCACGTTCGGCGGCGCTGGTCGAAGCGATCGTAGCGTCCCTTCCTTCCTGCCTGCGCCCCGGGGGAAATCTGGCGGTGAAGATCTTTCAGGGGGGCGAGGAACAGGAGCTGCTTCGTTCGCTTCGTCAGGCATTTGAATCCGCCCGGGCGTTCAAGCCCAAGGCGTGCCGTTCTGAATCGTTTGAAACCTACCTGGTGGGAATGGGGTTCCGGGGCGAGTCAGAACGCGAACAACGCGATATACTCCCCGTATGAATCCGCCGCCTTCAGTGCGATTCCTCCAGATTCTCTGCGTCTTTCTGATGGGCTTCCAGGCGGTTGCCGGTTGCACGACGGCGTTCGCCCTCTCCGAACCACAACAGGGCGTCCGCGATACCCCAATCGCTTCTCCGACCAATTCCATGAATCCGGGAGAGCTTGAGGAGCGACGACAACGCGTGGTTGACGCCGCCGGCTCGCTCGTTGGACGCTCGCGAATCGAGGTGGATGGGCAGCGATTTCCGTGGGATTGTACCGGGGTGGTCCTCGCCGCGTACTCCATCGCCGGCATCGACCTGAGCGATGAGTTTGCGGACCGCGTCGGGAACGGGGTCGCGCGCCTCTACGAGATTGCGGTTGACCACAACGTCTTGAGCAGCCGCGATGAACCGCAGCCGGGAGATCTCCTGTTCTGGGATGACACCTTCGATCGAAGCAGAAACGGCCGCTGGGGAGACCAACTCACCCACGTGGCGATTGTCGTTGGAATTGACGAACACGGGACGATCTCGTTCGTTCACCACAATTACCGCAGGGGAATTGTTGTCGAGACGATGAACCTGAGGTACCCCGACGTACACATGGCGGAAACAGACAACGGATCGGCGGTGCTGAACTCGCCAATGCGCATGCGCCGTGACCGACACATCCAACCCGAGTCGTGGCTCGCGAGCCACCTCTACCGAGACGCGGCCGAGTTGTACCGTATCAGCCCAGGTCGTACCGATCCCATAGCGGTGGTTACTGCGTCCGAGTGAGAAGCCGGTTGGTTACGTCGACGATGGCGTCGCGCACCTCGCCCGCGGGCAGGCGCCGCGCCGCCGAAATCGCGCGCTGCGTATACGTGGTCGCCCGCGCCCGCGCGTAATCGACCCCACCGGCGTCGGTGACGGCGGTGATGATTCGCTCAAGGTTGGCGCTGTCGGCCAGATCGGCCGCAAGCAGCGGGGTCAGATCATGGGGCCGGCGCCTGAGTGCCGCGATAACCGGCAGCGTCAGAATCCCGTGACGGAGATCGTTTGCAACCGGTTTCCCAATGGACCGCTCGCTGGACGTGAGATCCAGCAGATCGTCGGTGATCTGAAACCCGATGCCCACGTTGTACCCCACCCGACGCAGCGCGTCGAGTTGCCGCCCGTTGACACCGTTCTCCACCGCCCCCACGTGAAAACTGATGAGGAAGAGCAGCGCCGTTTTCTCCGCGACCCGCCGGATGTACGCACGCTCGCTTACGTGGGCGGGATCACTCGGCTGTGCCTGAGCGATCTCCCCGGCGCAGATGTGGGCTACTCCCGCGGCAAGCCTGCGGGCGCTCTCCATGGTCGCGTAATCGGCCACCATCGCAAAACAGCGGCTGAACAGCAGATCGCCGGCCAGAACCGCTGCCTTGCTGCCGATCTGCTGATGCAGGGCAGGCCGACCTCGGCGGGTTGTTGCGTCGTCCAGGATGTCGTCGTGAATGAGGGTTGCCATGTGGAGCATTTCGACCGCCGCGGCGATCTGGAGGATCTTGTCCGGAATGCGTCCACCCGCCGGCACCCCGTTCTGGGCGTCCGGGAACCGTCCCTCGCGAACGTAGGCGGCCAGAAGAACAAACGCCGGTCGAAGCATCTTCCCCCCACGACCCGCGTACTCCCGCACGATGCGGGAGAGCTCGCCGTCTCCGACTGCTGCGTTATCGAGAATGATCTGGTGGACCCTCTCAAGGTCTTTGCGAATGGTGGGGTAGTGCTCCCAGAACTGGTTCATGCGGTTTCATTGATGCAACATCGCAGCACCGATGGTCGGCCGCCGCGATGTTGCCATCATATCAGTTCTATCAGTTGTTGATCCGGGGTTCTCCCGAATAGAGGTAGGTCTTGTGTGCGATCGAACGGCGGTTCCACCAGTTTTTCGCCCACGGCATGACCCAGTGATCGCCACCAAACCCACGGCCCGCACCACCCAGCATCACGATAGCCGCCGACATGTACCACCAGAGCTCCACGTTTCCCCATCCTGCCACGATGAAGAAGACGCACATGACCAACGAGGCCGCGGCGGCAAGGAAGGTGAACGTGCCGGTGATCAGCGCGATTCCGATGAAGATCTGCGCAATAACCGCTCCGGCCTGCGCCGAGTACGCGATGATGGGATGCATACTCAGGATCGTCTGCGCGAACCACTCGTAGATCGCCAGCGGATCAGACAGGATCGACTGCTGCCAGTAGCCGGTTTTTCCCATTCCGCCCGGTGTGGCGCTGGTCGCGGCGCTGATCTCGTCGGTCAGCCCCGGCAGGAAGATGTTGTTGGGTGACGGACGAAAAATCCCGTCCGGTCCCGGATTGAGCCAGCCGGTGGAAACCTTGTACTGTCCCTCGGTGAGCCACTTGAACCCGACCCAGATGCGCAACGGAACCGCCCAGTAGGTGGGGACCTTGGCTGAGAGATGGGAACCCACAAGCGAACGCCCGTCCTTGATCTGAAAGAACTGTTCCTGCAGGTAGGTCCATACCGCGTTCACGCCCGCGACGCCAAACAGATAGTGCAGGTTGATCAGATGTTTCATCGCCAGGGCCATGAAGCCGGACATGGCGATGTTCATGACGTAGGCAACACCGTACTTGCTGCCAAGCGAAACCATCTGGCCGTGGTAGGCGGGTTTGAAGGGCTTGCGCTCCTTTTTCTCCAGCTCACACACGATGTTCTCAGCGGCGGTTTCCGCCGACTGAATCGCGGTCTCAACGATCTGCGGAGCGGCACGGTCGTTGATGGTGTGAAACATCACGTCACCAACCAGATAGACGTTGGGAACGTCCACCGACTGCATGAACTCGTTGACCTGGATCCGTCCACGCTCGCCGACTATGTACCGTTCATCCTCTTCGAAGTGACAGCCCTTCATGCCGTGCACGCCTTCGACGCTGGCCTCGGTCGCGGTGCCCCGGGAGCAGTTCCCCTTGGTCAGCTCCACCTTGGAGGTGAACTCGGAGCCGGTGACCCCGGCGGTCCAGATGAAGGTTTCGGTCTCGATCACCTGATCGTTGGCAATGATCACCTTGCCGGGCTCCGCGCTGGTGATGGGCGCATTGAGCATGAGGTCGGTGCCGCGCTTCTGCAGAAAGCGCGCCGACTTCTCACGAAGCTGTTTGGGAAGGCTGGGAAGGATATCGTCCATCATCTCAATGAGCACCACGCGCACCTCGCGCTCATTGATGTGGTACTTGGGACAGAGTACGTCTTTTCGTTCCAGCAGCTCTCCGCAGATCTCTACACCGGTGAAGCTTCCGCCGGCCACGGCGAAGGTCAGCAACCTTCGGCGACGCTCGGGGCTCGGCTCCTTGGCCGCCGCGCGGAACATCTCTTCGACGTGGGTGCGAATCCGGATTGCGTCTTCGAGCGACCAGCAGGTGAAGCAGTTCTGCTGCACACCGGGGATGTCAAAGAACTCGGGCTCGGCACCGGCTCCGATGATGAGATAGTCGTACGGGTAGGCGGACGTGCGGGAGACGAGCTTGTTGTTCTCGAACTCAACCGACTGGATTTCGTCGCAGACCACCCGAACCTTGGTTCCGCTGAAGATTTTCTTGAAACTGACCTGCACCGCCTCGGGCTCCGTGCGGGAACCGGCGACCTCATGCAGCTCCGTCATCAGGGTATGGTAGGGGTTGCGATCGATGAGGGTGATCTCGACGTTTTCTTTGCGTTTGAACCGCTTGTTCAGCCGCTTTGCTGCCTCCACGCCGGCGTACCCGCCGCCCATGATGGCGATGCGAACCTTGTCTTGCATAGTTGCTCCTCTCGTAAACCGGGTGACCGACGACGATGCCGCCTGACTCCATCCAGCCTGAATATCCTACCGATTCGGGGCGCACCGGTAAAGTGTCAAAACCAATACCGCCCTGCGGTGAGAATCCCGAACTTGTATGGAAAGAATTATCGATATAAGTCTACCGCGTATGTCGGGTATCTGTCAACCGGTGGTGATCGGCCGGTGCGCTCGCCGTCTGGTGTCAGAAGGTCTGTACATCGATGAATCCATCGGCGGGGCCCTCCACCCGGATGAACACCCGGTTGGGAAGGCAGGCAATCCACTCTCCCGACATCGTCGCCCTCCCGGCTGCGATGCAGATTTTGTCACGGCACGGTGAGTCCAGCACCTCAACGCCATCGGTGGTGATCAGAATCTCGGTATTGCCGAGCGGTCCGGTGACGGTGACGTGCCGGCTCCCTTCCATGGGATAGAGGAAGGTTCCTTCTTCGGACTGGATTCGAACCGTGGCGCCTTCTTCGCCGCCACGATAGGCGTAGATCGAGAACGCCGCAACGACGGCAACCGCAACCAGCAGGGAGACGTAATCAAACGGTTTCAAGCACCGGTCCGTTGAGCAGGGCGGAGACGTCGACGGTCGGCAGACTTCGGTGAAAATGGAACCCCTGGAAGGCGTAACAACCGGTGTCCACAAAGAACTCGCGCTGTGCGGGTGTCTCAACACCCTCAGCAATGATCTGCATGCCCAACGAATGCCCCAGGTTGATGATGGCCTGGACAATCTTTTCGTTGTTCGACGAAAAGAGATCGCTGACAAACGAGCTGTCGATCTTGATGATGTCGGCGGGAAGACGTGAAAGATAGCTGAGTGATGAGTAGCCGGTA
>SLTF01000278.1 GCA_007130025.1 Spirochaetales bacterium
TCACGCTTGACGACCGGGTTCCTGCGAACATTGTGGTCGGGGGAGAGCAGGCTCTTCTGGTTATTGATTAACAATCAGTATCGCGCATTTGCGTTCCCGCAGAAACCGTCCTATAATCCTCGCATACGCACACGCGCGTTATCATCCTAGTTTCCCTGATGGAGGTGTATGAATGAGTTCTGAACAACCGAAACAGGTCGAGCTTCGCGAGGACTTTCCACTGTCCGAAGTGCCGCTCCAATCGCGCAAGAGTCTCTGGTCCACCTCGGTGGTCCTGCTGGGCTTCACGTTCTTTACGGCAACCATGTGGGGCGGCGGTAGCATCGGCGTTGCCTTTCCATTTGGCGAGCTGATGGGAATCATCGTTCTGGGCAACCTGCTTCTGGGGATCTACGTTGCGATCCTGGGCTACATCGCCTACAAGACCGGGTTGAACTCCGTGCTTCTGGCGCGCTTCGGCTTTGGTGACCTTGGCAGCAAGTGGCCGGACTTCGCCCTTGGTTTCACCCAGATCGGCTGGTACGCGTGGGGAACGGCAACCGTGGCGCTGGTTTTCCGACAGTTGCTCGGGCTTCCGCAGGGGCTCGTCATTCCGATGATGATCTTCTTCGGGTTTGCCTTCTGCTGGACCGCCTACGTGGGATACCGGGGTCTGGAGAAACTCTCCATTGTGTCGGTGCCGGCGATGCTGGTGCTCATCATCTGGAGCTTCACCATCTCCACGCGCGAAGTCGGTGGCTTTGCCGGATTGGCGGGGATTGCGCCCACTGGAACGATGACGCTCGGCGCGGCCATCACGATTGTGGTTGGTACCTTCATCAGCGGTGGTACGCAGGCGACCAACTGGACCCGCTTTGCCAAGACCGCCAAGATTGCGGTGCTGGCGAGTCTCTTTGCCTTCTTCATCGGCAACGGCCTGATGATCTTCGCCGGCGCCTACGGCGCAATCATCTACCAGCAGCCCGACATCGTCGACGTGCTCACCACCCAGGGCCTGCTGCTCGCCGGTATCATCATGCTCTTCCTGAATATCTGGACCACCCAGGATAACACCGTCTACAATTTCTCGGTTGCCGGCTGTAACCTGCTTCGCACCGAGAACCGCAAGCGGCTCACCATCATTGGTGCCGCCATTGGTACGGTGCTGGCAATTCTGGGCATGTACGACTGGCTCGTTCCCTGGTTGCTGCTGCTCGGAACCTTCATTCCGCCGATCGGCGGCGTGATCATGGCGGACTTCTTCTACAAGCACAAAGGCAAGTATCCCGCCCTGGACCGGGTGAAGATGAAGAAACTCAACTACGCGGGGCTCGGCGCCTACGTGATCGCATCCATCATCGCCTACGTGTCTCCGGGCGTTGCTCCGGTCAACGGCATTATCGCCGCGATCATCGTCTACATTCTGCTTGACGTGATTCTGAAGGCCGTTGGGCTCTCACAGGACCACGTGATTGTGGACGCGTAAGCGGGTCCGATCATGCTGGATCTGCTGATCAGGAACGTTGTCACTCCGTATCACGACGGGCCGGTGGACGTCGGGATATCGGGAGAGACCATTCAACAGGTGGCGCCTCGGATCGAGGCGCCCGCCGATCGGACCGTCGACGGAGAGGGGCGGCTGCTGACGCCGCCCTTCGTTGATTCCCACTTTCACCTGGACTCGGTGCTGACGCGGGTTCCCAATTCGTCGGGAACGCTGCGCGAAGGCATCGACAACTGGGGCCGCTACAAGCAGGAGAAGCTCACCGAAGAGGACGTCTACGAGCGCGCCAAGCGCTATTGCGAGCACGCCTTCTCCATGGGTATTCAGGCGATCCGCTCTCACGTGGACGTCTGCGATCCACAGTTGCGCGGGGCCCGGGCGCTCACCCGGCTCAAGGCCGACCTCAAGGGGCTGATGGACATCCAGCTGGTTGCCTTTCCCCAGGACGGATACTATTCCGCTCCCGCGGTGAAAAAGCAGCTGCTGGCCGCCCTGGATCTGGGCGTGGACGTCGTGGGTGGTATTCCTCATAACGAGCCGATGTACGCCCAGGGCACGGAGAGCCTTCGCGAGCTGATGCAGATCGCGAAGGAGCGCGACCTCATGGTCGATATCCACTGCGATGAGAGCGATGATCCCAACTCCCGCCACGTGGAGACGCTGACGGCCCTGACGGCACAGATGGGCATGGCCGGCCGGGTGACCGCGTCGCACATCACGGCAACGGCCGCGATGGACGCCTACTACGTGAGCCGCAAGCTCATTCCCATGATGGTGAACGCGGGGATCCACGTGATCTGTAACCCGCTGATCAATATCCATCTGGGCGGACACTTCAGCCATCCCAGGCACCGCGCCATGGCGCCCATCCGCGAACTGCTCGCCGCCGGCATCACTGTGGCGTGCGCGCAGGACTGCAACGAGGACCCGTGGTATCCGCTGGGTAACGCGGACATGATGGAAGCACTCAAGATGGGTGCCCACGTGGGGCACATGATGGGGTTTGAGGCGCTGCGCACCATGTACGATACGGTGACGGTCAACCCGGCGCGCATCATGCAGCTTCCCGGTTACGGCCTCGAAGCCGGGTGCCGCGCCAATCTGGTACTGATGCGCGCACCGTCGGTGCTGGAAACGATTCGGGTGTCGCCGCCACGCGATCTGGTGATCCGCAACGGCGTGGTGAAAGCGGAAGCGTAAAAGCAGCGGGGGCGTGAGCCCCCGCACTCGTTTCTGCTCCCCGCCCGCGTTACCCGGCGTTCAGGCGCGACTCGTAGAGGTAGCGCTTGATCTTCATTGTTGGCGTCTTCTCGAAGGGTTCAAGCTGCGGGATGCAGCGTGAGATCCGGGCGAAGGCGCTCAGCTGGGCGTTGATCTGCCCGCGCATCTGGTCCAGAAACTTCTCTGCCTCCGCCTTCAGGCGGTCGATCTCGTCGGATACGTCGTCCCGCATACCACCCAGATACTCCTTGAACGCATCCAGGTTGAGGTTGACCAGCGCAACGAGCTGTCCGCCTTTCTGCAGCACCAGACAGTCCTGCACCATGGGCTGCGCGGCAATCACCGCCTCGATCTCCTCGGGGTAGATGTTCTCTCCGCTGGGGCCGAGGATCATGTTCTTGAGCCGCCCGCGGATGAAGACGTTTCCCTTCTCGTCGATCGTGCCGAGATCTCCGGTGCGAAACCAGCCGTCCTCGGTGAAGACCTCCGCCGTGCGCTCGGGGTCGCGGTAGTAGCCTCGCATGACGTTGGGCCCGCGCGCCTGGAGTTCTCCTTCGCCGGTGGCGGGATCGGGGTCGGCGACTCGAATCTCCACGCCTTCGAGGGCGGGACCGGTGGAACGGAAGACGGTTGTTGTGGGGCCGCATCCGGCAAGCAGCGGCGCGGTCTCGGTCAGACCATAGCCAACCGCGTAGGGGAAGCGCGCATCGCGCATGAAGCGCTCGGTATCCGGGGCTACCGCCGCGCCGCCAATGCCAAAAAAGTGAAGCCTCCCGCCAAACGTAGCCATCACCTTCTTGCCCGCCGCGCGATGGAGCACTTTTCGCAGGAAGGGAATCCGGCCCGCGGCGCGGAGAATCGCGCTGCCGTTGAGCTTGGGAGCGACCTTTGCGCGATAGATCTTCTCCATGAAGAGTGGCACCGACAGCATCAGATGGGGACGGATCTTCGCGAGTGCCGGCATCAGCACCGTGGGCGAGGGCGGTTTGTCCAGGTAGTAGACGCAGACGCCCGCGGAGAGCGGCACCAGAAACCCGATGGTGCACTCGTAGGTATGCGACAGCGGCAGCAGCGAGACCATGCACTCGCCGGCCTTCATCTCGGCGATGGGGCGCGCCGCCTCCACGTTGGAGGCGATGTTGCGATGGGTGAGCATGACCCCCTTGGAGCTACCGGTCGTACCACTGGTGTAGATCACGACCGCAAGATCGTCTTCGTCCGGGATGCGGGCGGGATCGTCGACTACCGCGGCGTCAGACGCCGAGTCCGTGCCACCGTGAGGCGCCGGTTGAGAGCCTGCGGCCGGTCCAACAACAGACTGCAGGTCGTCGAGGATGATCGTGGTATACGACGAGTTCGCCGGGAGTTTTGGTTCCAATCGGCGCGAGACGAACACCGTTTTCGCACCGGCGTGCTCCAGGATATTTCCCACCTCGGCCGGCGCGAAATCGGGGAGAACCGGCACGGCAACGCTGTTCATGGTGGTGACGGCCAGGTAGGCGATGCCCCAGTTGGGCATGTTCTCGCTGAGAATGGCGACCCGATCACCGGGGGCAACGCCACGGGAGATCAGCTCCCGGGATGTCGCCTTCACCAGGGTCGCCAGGTCACGGAATGAGACCGGGTTTTCGTCCACAAAGCTCACGGCGGGAAGATCGGGGAACTGCTCCACGCTCCGGTGCAGGAGTTCGTTCAGCGTTCTCGGTTGGAGTGCGTTCATACGTATAGTATGCGGCCAATTCGCACAGAAGGCAACCAAGCTTCCGGTGGGGACAGTTTCCTGAAAAACTTTTCAAAAACACTATTATTAATTGAAAAATTTCTTTACAGAGCGCGGGCTCTCTGGTACGATATTGATGTTCCGTACAACACGAAAGGAGCACGAGGTGAACAGTGCGGTCTGGGAAACAGCTACAAGAGTCTGGCTGTGTGCGCGCGATGAACTCGACCGCCTCTCCCAGACCGTGGAGCAATCCGCGTTTGAACGGGTGGTGGAGATGCTGGCGGGGTGCGATGGGCGCATCATCACCGCCGGTGTCGGAACCTCGGCAGCAGCTGCCCGAAAGATCGCCCACTCGCTCTCCTGCATCGAACGGCCGGCGCTCTTTCTCTCGCCGGGGGACGCGGTTCACGGGGCGCTGGGCGTGGTGCAGCCGGGTGATGTGGCGATTCTGATCTCCAAGGGCGGCAATACGGGCGAGGTAGTGGCGCTCTTGCCGGCGCTGGAGGCCAAGAAGGTGCCGGTTATCGCGGTGACCGAACGCCCCGATTCGACGCTTGGGCGCAGCGCCGCGGTCACCCTGAGAATTGCCGTGGAGCGGGAGGCCGACGAGTTCAACATGCTCGCCACCACCAGCACCATGGCGGTGATCGCGGTGTTTGATGCGGTCTGCATCGCGCTCATGGAGGTCACGGGATACACCCGCGAGCAGTTTGCCGTTATTCATCCCGGCGGTGCCGTGGGCCGGCGACTCACCGGGCACGCGGACTCGGCGCCATAACAATGGAGCAACGCGCAGGAGCGCGTACGCAGAAAGCGATCAGGAAGGAACAGGGACATGAACGAGATCAACACCAGGTTGGATCAGCGCGAACGCGAGGGGCGGCCAATTGTCGTTGGGCTGGTTGGGGCCGGGCAGATGGGCAGCGAGATCGTCTCGCAGGTGGGCGAAATGCGCGGGATGGAGATCGGCGTGGTTGTCGATCTGAGCCCCGAGCGGGCGAGGCATGGCTTCGCCCACTCCCGGAAAAAACCCGACGTGGTTGTTGCCGATACCCTCGCCGACGCCGAGCGCGCGCGGGCTGCCGGCGCGTGTGTTGCCACAACCGACTACCGGATCGCAACCCGGCTTTCCGGCGTGGACGCCGTGATCGACGCGACCGGTTCGGTGCGTATGGCGGCAACCGTTGCCATGGACGCGATCGACCACAAGAAGCACATCGTCATGATGAGTGTTGAGGCCGACGTCACCGTGGGGCCCATCCTGCGACGTCTGGCGGACAACGCCGGCGTGGTCTATTCGCTTGCCGCCGGAGACGAACCGGCAGCCATCTGCGAGCTCTACCGCTTTGCCGACGCCCTCGGCTTTGAGGTGGTCTGCGCGGGCAAGGGAAAGAACAATCCGCTGAACATCTATTCGACGCCGGAAACCGAAGCCGACAAAGCGAAGCAGCGCAAGATGAATCCGCGCATGCTCTGCGAGTTTGTGGACGGCTCCAAGACCGCGATCGAAATGACGGCCGTTTCCAACGCGACCGGCCTGGTGATCGACAAACGCGGCATGCACGGCGCCAGGTCTACGGTTCCGGAGCTGAACTCGGTGTTTGTTCCCGTCGCCGACGGCGGCGTGTTGAGCCGAAGCGGCGTGGTGGATTTTGCGATCGGGGTGCATCCCGGTGTTTTTGTGGTGGTACGCACGGACAACGAGCATATCCAGGCGGGAATGAAGGACCGCGACATGGGTCCCGGCCCGTACTACACGCTCTATCGGCCGTTTCACCTGTGCAGCGTTGAGGTTCCCCTCACCGTCGCCCAGGCGGTCTTCTACGCAGAGTCATCGGGTCATCCCGGCGGGAAGCTCATCACCGAGTGCATCGCGGTGACCAAGCGGGACATCGCCGCGGGCGAGACCCTCGACGGCATCGGCGAGTTCTGTTACCGGGGAAGCGTGGAGCACGCCGACGTTGCGCAGAAGGAACGGCTGTTGCCGCTCGGCCTGGCGCAGGGGTGCCGGGTTCGCACGGCCATTCCGCGCGATACCGCGATCACCTACGACATGGTCGAGGTCGACGAAGCATCAGTGCTGGTCGACCTCCGCAGGATGCAGGACAAGCTGTACCGGTAGCCTGCAGCAGCCGGATCTCTCTGAAGCCGTGTCGCGTTTGCGGCCGGTACGGGGGCGTTGTATAATGCGCGCCATGAGTACCTTCAACACCGATCACACGGCGCAGATCCCCCATAACTGCCTCCTGAAGATTCAGTCCAGTTACGA
>SLTF01000022.1 GCA_007130025.1 Spirochaetales bacterium
CGCGACGTTCGAAAGACCCCGCCGCGAACCGAGCTGCACTCCTTCAGCGGCCGCATTGAAACCGTGGATGCGGTGCGGGTTGCGGTGCTGGGCACCGACTCAGCGATCGGCAAGCGGACCACCGCGTGGATCCTGGTTCACGCGCTGCAGCAGGCGGGGTTTGCCACCGAGATGATTGGAACCGGGCAGACCGCGTGGATGCAGGGAGCGCGCTACGGGACAATTCTGGACTCGTTGATCAACGACTTTGTTGCGGGGGAGATCGAGCACGCGGTAGTCTCCGCCTGGGAGCGCGAACATCCCCGGGTTCTGGTGCTGGAAGGGCAGGGAAGCCTGATGAACCCCGCCTATCCCGGCGGATTTGAGCTGCTCGCGGCGGGGCGTCCCCACGCGGTCATCCTGCAGCACGCGCCGGCTCGTCTCGAGTACGACGGCTTTCCCGGGTATCCCATCCAGCCGCTCCCCGTCCAGATCCAGGCCATCGAGCTCATCTCCGGGCGTCCCGTGGTGGCCGTGACGGTGAACCACGAGGGACTCGACGAAACAGAAACCAATGTCGCGTGCCGCGCGATCACGGAACAGACGGGGCTTCCCGCCTGCGATCCCATTCGCCATGGGGTCGAGGCGGTGGTGGAGACGCTTCGAGAACGGTACCTTCGGTGAAGATCACGCGGGTGGAAGTATGGCGCGTCTCGATGCAGCTGATCGAGCCCTACTCGATCGCCTACGAGACCGTGGACCGGGCGGAAAACATCTTTGTGCTGCTGCACACCGACGGCCCCCACCAGGGCGTTGGCTGCGCCGCTCCGGTGGAGGCGGTGACGGGAGAGACGGTGGACGATACCGAACGCTTCCTGCGCGACACCGGGGCCGGCCTTCTGGTGGGCCGCGATC
Organism: Spirochaetales bacterium; assembly: GCA_007130025.1. Taxonomy (GTDB): domain Bacteria; phylum Spirochaetota; class Spirochaetia; order DSM-27196; family PWMO01; genus PWMO01. The sequence goes on from SLTF01000022.1 coordinate 895, forward strand.
CCACCCGAATCGCCGCGCTCGCCGCGATCGTACGCAGACACGCCCGCTCACGGCCGTCCGCCCGGGCTGCCGTAGACATGGCGCTGCACGATCTTCTTTCGCGCATCGCGGGGCTGCCGCTCTATCGTCTGCTTGGCGCGTACCGAACTCGCATCCGCACCAGCGTCACCATCGGGATTCACGGTCTCGACGAGACCGTCCGCCGCGCACGGGCCCGCGTTGACGAAGGGTTCTCCTGCCTGAAGATCAAAGGAGGATTGAGTGCCGAGGAAGATTCCGAGCGCGTGATTGCGGTTCGACGCGCCGTGGGCCCGAGGGTATCGCTACGGTTTGACGCGAATCAGGGGTACACGGTTGCACAGGCGCTTGCCTTTCTGAGCGCCGCGGCCCCGGCCGACCTGGAGTTACTCGAGCAACCAACGCTCATCGCCCAGCCCGACGCCCTCGGCGAGGTGTCGCGCAACGCGTTGATTCCGGTAATGGCCGACGAGAGCGTGCTCTCGCTGCGCGACGCCTTCTTCGTTGCCCGCCGGGAGCTTGTAGACATGATCAACATCAAGCTGATGAAGACCGGCGGCATCACCGAGGCGATGCAGATCAACGCGGTGGCGAGGTCGGCGGGTGTTCCCACCATGGTGGGCTGCATGGATGAGGCCGCGGTGGGCGTTTCGGCCGGGCTCCACTTCTCCCTGTCGCGGCCCAATATTCGCTACGCCGATCTCGATGGGCACCTCGATCTGCTGGATGATCCTTCCGCGGGATGTGTTCTGGTTCGAGACGGAATGCTCTACCCACGGGAGCGACCCGGGCTCGGGTGGTTACCCTGACCCGGGCAGCGAGAGTGTGGGATCGGACGCGATAGACCTACGGCGCGGTTGGATCGGACTGCGCTGCGGCGCGAAGCCGGACGATTTCCGCCTCAAGGGCGGCTACACGGGCGTTGAGATTCTCCACATCGGTTCTGGTCGGAAGGTTGAGTGAGGCAACGACCTCTTCGGTTCGCTCCTGCACCAGGATGGAAAGGCGCTTTCGGGTTTCCTCGCTCTGGTGAACCAGCTCATCAACAAAGCGCTTACCCTCTTCTTCGTCCATGGTGCTTTCGCTGACCAGCTTCTGGCCAAGCTCAACCACCGCATCCCGGGTACGAAGCGCAAACCCGATCCCCGTATACACCGCCTGTTTCAGCATGCTTTCCATATCACTCCTCCTCGTTGGCCTTCTTCCGGGAGCGCGTGGTCTTGCGCGGCTTCGGTTTACCGGAACCGTGGGAATCACTCGCGCTCTTGTCGCCGCTCTTCTCACCGCTCTTGTCGCCGCTCTTCGTGCGGTCCGCACCGACACCGTTCATGATCACGCCGATCTCGGCTGCGTCCAGCTGCTCTTTCTCGAGCAGGGCTTCCGTGAGCGCTTCGAGCTTGTCCCGGTGTGTGGTCAGCAGCTCTTTGGCCCGCTGGTACGAGGCTGCCAGAAGCGCCTTGATTTCGCCGTCGATCTCGTGGGCGGTTCCTTCGGAGTACTCGCGTGCGTGCGACATCTCTTCGCCCAGAAAGACGTTCTTTCGCTGGCCGCCGGAAGAGAATGTTCCCAGGCGTTCGCTCATGCCCCAGTCGCATACCATCTTGCGCGCGAGGCGGGTTGCTTCGCGGAAGTCGCTCTCCGCGCCGTTGGTCACCGACTGAAAGACCAGGTCCTCGGCAGCTCGCCCGCCGAGCATCATGACGATGCGGTCAAGCAGGTATTCTCTGCTGTAGAGGTACTTCTCCTCCGCGGAAACCTGTTGGGTAACGCCCAGCGAGTTTTCGCGCGGGATGATGGTCACCTTCAACAGGGGATCGGTGTTGGGCAGAACCGCCGCCGTGAGCGCGTGGCCCGACTCGTGGTAGGCAACGATTTTTCGTTCATGGGCACTCATGGTGAGATTCTTTCGCTCGAGACCCAGGAGAACCTTGTCCCGCGCCTCATCGACATCGCCGGCGAGGATGGTCTCGCGGTTGGCGCGCGCCGCCAGGAGCGCTGCTTCGTTCAGCAGGTTCTGAAGATCTGCCCCACTGAAACCGGGGGTTCCCTTCGCGATTTCCTCCAGGTTGACGTCCTTGGCAAGCGGTTTGTTCTTCCCGTGAACCATGAGGATTTCGACCCGGTCCTTTACCGATGGAAGGTCGATGGTGATGCGCCGGTCGAACCGGCCGGGGCGCAGAAGGGCGGGGTCGAGGATATCCGGACGGTTGGTTGCGGCAACCACGATGGTGGTCTCGTTTGCCTCAAAGCCGTCCAACTCGGAGAGCAGCTGATTGAGTGTCTGCTCGCGCTCGTCGTGACCGCCGCCGAGTCCGGCGCCGCGATGTCGCCCGACCGAGTCGAGCTCATCGATAAAAATGATGCTCGGTGCGCGTTTTTTGGCATCCTGGAAGAGGCTTCGAACGCGCGATGCACCAACGCCCACAAACATCTCCATGAAGTCGGAGCCGCTCATGCTGTAAAAGGGCGCGTCCGCCTCGCCGGCAATGGCCCGCGCGATCAGGGTCTTTCCGGTTCCCGGCGGTCCCACCAGCAGCACACCCTTCGGGGTCTTGGCGCCAATCTTCTGATAGCGCGTGGGGTTTTTGAGAAAGTCGACCACTTCCATGATCTCTTCTTTTGCTCCATGAAGGCCGGCGACATCAGCGAAGGTTGTGCGCTCTTTCTCGGTTTTTTCGTAGAGCTTTGCCTTGTTCTGCCCCACGCTGAAGATGCTCTTGCCCTGGTTGCGCATATTGCGAAAGAGGGCAAAGCCAATCCAGACCAGGATAAAGAGGGGCAGAATGTTCATCAGCAACGCGATGAACGAGACCCGCTCCTGTGGTGGGCGGGTGAACACGGTAACGTTCCGACGCCGAAGCGTCTCCATGATCTCCGTGTCACCAAACGAGGGGACGTGGGTGAAGACCGTGCGCCCATCGCCGATTGCCGGGCCGTCGCTGATCGCTTGCTCAAGGGTCGCGTCCACGCGAAAACCGGAGATGGTCACCTCGCGCACGTTACCCCGTTCGACCTCGTTCAGAAAGCGGGTATAACTGATCTCGGTTCCGCGCTGCTGCGCACCGCCGAACATGGTGGTCAGAAAGGGAAGGAAGAGCAGGAACGGCAGCAGGATGTAGAGCCATCTGCGATCCGGGCCGCCCAGAGGGAGCTTGTTGTTGCCACCGTTGGGCGGGGTTTTCTGTTGCTGTTTTTCCATGAAGCGTAATGTCTCCCGATTCGCGCGAAGATGCGAGTATTGCCTCTAAGATACTCAGATCAGCGCGAATGATCCAGCGCCCCCGGCGGCCGAACTTCAGCACGAAATCGGGGTAGAAAGTCGGGGTATTCGTCGCGGACGAAGGAAATCAGCGCCTCGCGCACCTCGCAGCGCAGGTCCCAGAGCGTTCCGGAGTTGCGCGCACTCATCAGGGCGCGCAATTCCATGGTGGTGGATCCGGCCTCGGTGACCTGGAGTACGCAGACGTTGTGGTCCCACAGCGGGGACTGCTCCAGGATCTGCCGCAGCCGATCGCGCAGGGCGGGCACCGGGAAGTGGTAGTCAACGTGCAGCGTCACCGAGCCGAGGATGTCGGCGGAGACGCGGGTCCAGTTTTGAAATGGTTGCTCGATGAAATAGGTGACGGGAACCACCAGGCGGCGCAGATCCCAGATGCGAACCACTACGTAGGTCAGGCCAATCTCCTCGATGCGGCCCCATTCGCCCTCGAGCACCACCACGTCGTCGATCCGGATTGGTTGCGCAAGTGCCACCTGCAGTCCAGCGACCACCAGCCCGAGCGTCTTCTGGGCGGCAAATCCGACGATCAACCCCAGGATACCGGCCGAGGCGAGCAGGGTGGCCCCGATCTGGCGTACCGGCTCGAAGGAGAGCAGCAGCGCCGAGATACCCACCACCATCAGCACCGCAACCAGGATGCGCCGGATAACTCGAATCTGGGTATGGATCTTGCGCGCCTTCAGGTTGTCCTCGACCTCGAGGTTGAACTGCCGCAACACAAATCGCTCGGCGATCGTGAGAGCTCGGTAGGCGGTCCACACGATGCTCGTGACCAGGAGCAGTCGAACGAACAGATCGACCGGGTCGCGCGATCCAGCCGGAAGTGCCACGAAGGGGAGGGCGATGGCGAGGAAGAAGGCCGGGAAGAGGAGGCGAAGCGGGCCCCTGGCGTCGCGCACCAGCTCACCGGCCATCCCGGAATCGCTGCGGCGAGACAGAATGCGTGCCACCAGCCGCACGAGCGCCGCCACGATAAGGCCTGACAGAATCGCCGTTCCCGCCGCAATCGCTGCGGGAACAAGCTCGGGAATGGCCTCAAGCCGTTGCATTGCGGGCTCCTTTCGACACGAAGGCGCTGATCGTACGGGCCACCTCATCGGAAACGGCATCCGACGCCGCGAAGTCGTTGTGCCCAACGCCGAGCTCGCGCGCAAAGGGGTATTCCCGTGCACCGAGCGCCGCGGCGAGTTGGCGGGTTGTCGCCGCCTCCACAATTCGGTCTGCTTCGCTGTAGATAACGAGGGCCGGCTGAACCGTCGGCCGGGAGAGCTCTTTGGTGGGAAACCAGTCCGTGCCGAAGAGCACCTGCTGCAGGGCGGGGGACTCGGGAACCGCGCGGCCAAACCAGCGCTTCTGGTCCGCTGGTGACGTGGCGCGCGAGAAGAATCGCGGTCGGATCAGGGCCGGAGGCAGTAGCCGGTACCGGATGAGGAACTTCACCACCGGTCCGACGCTCTTCGCGCGCCCGGCAAAGGGGGAGGCAATCACCACCAAATGGGATACCACCTCAGGGCCAACCCTGCCGGCAACCAGCGCACAGAGGATTCCACCCAGGCTGTGTCCAACCATGACGACGGGGCCGGTTGCCGCCTGCTCCCGCGTCACGGCCTCCAGTTGACTCGCGAGTTCAAACGGAGAGTCACCCGAGAGATCCGGCGCCGTCACTCGGTGGCCTTCGCGCGCGAGGTGGGCCTGCAGCTTTTCCCAGAACGAGCCGCGAACCCCGTACCCGTGCACCAGAACGAAGGTGCTTCGCGAATCCGGCGTCGCGCCGTATGGAGGGCTCACAAACTCTCTCCCCGTGCGACGGTTTCCGGATCCACCAGCCAGCCGTGTTCAGTGGCGTACGAAATGACGGCAGCAGCCACCGGTTCCACCGTATCGCGGTGAGCGCCGCCCAGCGAGATACGGGTGCGGTAGGCAGCTCCTACTACCGGGTAGGAGCCAATGGTCACCTCCGGGTGTTTGGCCTGCAGCAGACCGAGCCATTCCGCGAACAATACCTCATCCGCGTTGAGGTAGACCGCGGTACGCCACGCCGGGCTCATTGTCGGAAGCATCGCGATGAGGCGAGGAATCTTGGCGCGCAGTGCGGGCGGAAGTCCGGGCAGGATGAAACAGTTTTCTTTCTGGACAATCGGCCACTGTCCGTCGGATCCGATCAGCACGTCCGCCCCCTCCGGCAGCAACGCCATGTGCATCACCCCGGGTTCCAACGGCGTTGCATGGTGGCGCGACAGGAAGGTGACCATGTCGGGGTGCGCGGTGACGTCAACGCCAAAGGCCCTCGCCACGCCGCGGTGGGTCACATCGTCATGCGTCGGGCCGACCCCGCCCGACGAAATAACCCAGGTGTGGCGGGAAGCGAGCTCGGCCACGGTGGAAGCGATCTGATCGACATCGTCGCCAATGATGCGAACCTCATGGGGCGGGTATCCCGCGGCCGCAAACTGCTGAATCATGAACGGGAGATTTTCGTCCGGTATCTGACCGGTGAGGATCTCATCACCGATGATGATAAGTGCTATCACGATGGTTTCCGTTATACTCAACGCCCGAAACCCGGTCAACCCGCGAAAAAAAGCACAATTTTTGCACCACACCCGGAGGGTTGTGATAGTATTTTATGACCATGGAACTCGACATGCGTGAAGACCTGCGGTACGCCGAGCGGCTCCTGCAGGATGGGGAGCTATCAAAAGCAATTGAGGTGTTACACGGAGTTCTGTTCGAACAACCGGATAACGCCCACGCGCTTCGGTGCATTGGTATCGCCTTTACCGAGAGCGGGGAAAACCAGAAGGCGCTTCGTGCTCTGGATTACTCGATTCGGCTCGATCCCGAGGCGGCGGAGGCACACGAAGCGGTGGGGTGCGCCTATCTTCGCCTTGAGCAGCCAAACCAGGCGTTAACCGCGCTCAACCGCGCTCACGCCCTTGACCCGGAAAACGGCTCGATTCTTCGCAATCTGAGTGTCCTCTACTCGCAGCTTGGGGACCAGGACGAGAGTTACCGGCTTCTGTGCGAGTCCTTTCGCCGGAATCGGCACGACTACCTCACCCTGTACGCCCTCGCCCACGCGAAACTGACCCGGAAGCAGCTCTCAGAAGCGACTGAGCTGCTGAAAGAGCTTCTGCAGTACGAAATCCCCGAGCACATCCGTGAGCTTGCCGAGCGGCAGCTGGAAGAGCTGGAACGCTCGTCAAATCGGTCGGCCTGACGGCGTTTGCCCGTTCTCCGTTCACGAACGGAGCCCCGTTCGTCGAGCCACGCCTGAACCATCCGCGAGACCGTGGCAGAGTTTGCCGAGTGTCATTCATGGCGAAAACCGAAAGAAACCGCAGCCAGACTCTGGCAGAATGCCCGGTGGCGTCTTATGATAATAGCACGCGATGAGTTCACCACAGATCGTCTTTGTAGACGACGACGTTAACATTTTGAACGCGGTGCAGCGCCTGTTCAAGCATCAGCCCTACCACTGCGTGGTGTTCGACCGGGGAGCCAAGGCGATTGCGTATCTCAAGGAGCATCCCGTGCAGGTGGTGGTAACCGACCTGCGGATGCCCGAGATGGACGGGCTCGAACTGCTGCGCCTGGTGGAGCAGTCCCATCCGGACATCATCAGGGTGGTGCTCTCCGCGTACTCGGATCGCGAGTCGCTCCTGGATTCCATCAACAATGGACGAGTGTATCGCTACATCCTCAAGCCGTGGGACGCGATCGAGCTGATCTCGGTGATCCGACAGTCGGTTGACGTCTACTCGCTGCGTCGCCGGCACGGGGAACTCACCTCCGAGCTTGCTCGGCGCAATGCCACGCTTGAGCGGCGGGTAGAGGAGCGGACTGAACGGCTGATGGCCATCGAAAAAGAGGCCGAACTCGGCAAGTACACGTCGCAGATCGTACAGAGCCTCAAGGTGCCGCTGCAGTCAATCGGTGGCGCGGTGCTGATGGCCAACCTCCACCTCAAAGAAAACGACGCGGCCCACGCAGAGCTCAAGCGCTACCTCGACAGCCTGCTCGCGAGCGCCGGTGAGCTGCAGAAGGTGATCGCGGGCATCATCGCCCACACGGCGGACGAGCAGTTCATGCGGAAGGACCGCGTGGACGTGAACCAGATCGTCCGACGCGAGCTGGAGTTCTTCGACCTGGACGAAGAGTTCAAGCTCCACGTCGAGAAGGTGATCGAACTCGATGCCGAGCTTCCGGCGGTGCTGGGAAACCCTCTGCAGATCAAGCAGATCGTCGACAACCTCATCGCAAACGCCATCGACGCGATGGCCGAGACCGCCACCAAGCGACTGACCGTAACGACGTCCTGCGTAGGGGATACCATCTGTCTGTCGATCAAAGACACCGGGTGCGGAATCCCCAAAAAGGATCGCGAGCAGATCTTCTCGCCCTACTTCACCACCAAACCGCTCGGGAAGGGCACCGGGATTGGACTCGCCAGCGTCCACAAGATGGTTCACTCCTACGGGGGCAGCATCGAGGTAGACTCGGCGGTAGGACGCGGTACCGGCGTAACCGTACGACTCCCGGTCTCTCCGCCGATTCCCGAAGAAGACCTCTAGAGCGTTCTTTCCGCTGATTCTTTCAGCGGAAGCATGGCGTTGAGCTCGTCGATCTGCCGAGCTTCGTGGGCGTTGATGCGGGCGATGTTGCTCTCCATGATGGCACGCATGCGTGGATCGGCAAAGCGGTGAAGACTCACGTTCCGAACCGCCCGAAACCCCCGCCGGATCTTGTGAGGGGAGCCTGCCCCTGGGTCGAAGGTGCGTATTCCGTTGGCGATCGCCCATTCAATTGGCTCGTAATAACAGGCGCAGAAATGCAGATTCTCAACGTAGCGCTGCGTACCCCAGTAGCGTCCAACCAGGTGGTCATCCTTGTACACCAGGAATGACATCGCCATGGGGTCCGAAGCGCCCGACTCGAAGCCACCGATGAAGAGAATCCGGTTCCGGTAGACCTCAGCGAGACCTTCGAAGAAGGGGCGGTCGAGATACTTTGCCGCCCACGGGCCAAACTGGTCGTTGGTTTTCTCGTAGAAGTCGTACATCAGTGAGAACCAGTGGCGCGGTGCGTCCTCGCCGCGAACGCAGCGCAGGGTGATTCCTGCCTCGGTGATCGACTCGCGCTCGCGGCGGATATTGCGTCGCTGGTTCTTGGTGAACCCGGCGAGATAGTCATCGAAGGTCTCAAACCCGGGATTGGTCCAGAGGTAGCTCTGGTGGTGCCATGCGGTGTACCCGGCCTGCTCGATGCCGGTCGCCCACCGCGAGTCAGGGAAGAGAAAGCTTGTTCCGTTGAGGTTGTTGCTCCGGCAGAACTGGTCGATCAGATCGAGCATGGTGACCGTCAGCTCCGACTCGCGATACCCGGGGGCGATCAGGAAACGGTATCCCACCGACGGAGTCGCCGGGCTCATTCCGACGAGTTTGGGATAGTAGTCGATCCCGAGCTGTTCGGCCACGTCGGCCCACGCGAAGTCGAAGACAAACTCGCCCATGCTGTGGGTTTTTGCGTAGAGGGGAGCGGCGGCTACCAGGTGGTTATCGTGGCGAACCGTGAGATGTACCGGAATCCACCCGTTGCCGGCCGCGATGCTCCCGGACACCTCGAGCTGGTTCAGCCAGTCCCACTCGAGAAACGGCGTCTGCAGCGGGAGCGCCAGAGAGTTCCATTCATCGCGGCTGATTTCGCCGATGCTTCGGTGCCAGTTGACGGTGAGTTCCGTGGTGCTCTCGGGCGCGTCCTTCGCCATGTTCATAATGTACTCATCCATGCGCAGGTTTGCGAACACGAAGAACAGAATTGCGTATATTACCCGTTGAGGGGGCCCCAATGTTTCACGATGATCTTTCCGCCTACGCCACACTTGCCGTTTCGTCATTATCGCTTCTGCCCGGCCAGAATCTTATGATTCGGGCGGAGCCGGTGCACTGGCCGTTGGTGAACCACATCGTTGCGATTGCGTACGAGCAGGGCGCACGCTACGTTGCGGTAGACGCGGAGCACTCCGGCACGTTCAAGGCACGGGTCGACTCGTCACGGCCGGAATACCTCAATCACCAACCGGCGTACCTGCGCGCGCTCTACCAGGAGATGATCGACGAAAACTGGGCCGTGATTTCGATCAAGAATCCCGACGATCCAGACTTTCTCGCAGGGCTTGATCCGGCGCGTTCGATGGCGGTGCGCAAGCCCCTCCTCGAGCTTCAGTATTCGTGGCGCGCCCGTTTGCGCGCCGACGCGTTTCCGTGGCTGGTGCTTGCCGCGCCCACGCCGGGCTGGGCGGCCAAGGTGCTGAGGATGGAAAGCGGACCCGATGCACTCGAGGAGTTGTGGAGGCGCATGAAGCCGATCCTGCGTCTTGACCAGTCTGATCCGCATCAGGCCTGGCGCGAAAACGGAAACCGCCTGCAAGAGCGGGCGCGGTTACTCGACTCGATGGGCATCCGCGAACTGCACTTTTCGGGGCCGGGCACCGATCTCACCGTCCGGCTTGATGAACGCGCCCACTGGAAGGGCGGGCATGCCCACACCCCCGACGGCCGCGTCTTTTTTCCCAACCTGCCAACCGAGGAGGTGTTCACTACCCCGAACCGACACACAACTACCGGAACGGTTCGCGTTACCCGGCCGGTCATTGTCACCAACCAGGTGGTCGAAGGCGCGCGCTTTGAGTTTGAAAAGGGGAAGGTGGTCGCCTTTGACGCAGACAGCGGAAAAGCGTCTCTGGCGTCGTTTCTGGACTCCGACGAGGGGTCGCGCTATCTCGGTGAGATTGCTCTGGTGGATGTCGCCTCACCGGTGTTTCAGAGCAACACCGTCTTCTACAACATTCTCTTTGATGAGAACGCCGCATGCCATTTTGCGCTTGGATCGGCCTATCCCGGCTGTGTCAGCGGGTACAACGACCTGACGGCCGCACAGCGCACGGAGATCGGTATCAACGAGAGCGCCGAGCACACCGATTTCATGATCGGAAGCGAGGAACTTACGGTAACCGCACGCTGTTCCGGCAGCGACGAGCCGGTGGTGGTCATCGAGAACGGCGAGTTTCGCCTTGACGCGGCACGCGCGGAAAAACTACACTCTCCCTGGTAACGCCCCGTCAGCTACGCGACCGCACCGATCCGGAGAGTAACTCATGCTTCAGAACGTTCTGCCCGACGAGATTCGACAGCATATCGAGAACCGCAACTGGCAGCTTCTCGCCCGGATTCGCGCGGGGTGGCCCGATTACGACATCGTTGCGCCGGAAGTTGCCGACTTCATGCCGGAGCTCCCCAAGACCGATCGTGTGCTCTTCTTCCGCGCGTTGCCCCGTGAACTCGCCGTTGAGGTGTTTGCCTACCTCGACGGTGACATGACCGAGACTCTGCTGCACGAACTTACCGACGCGGAGACGCGCCACATCCTCGCGGAGCTCGACCCGGACGACCGCACCGAGCTGCTCGGAGAGCTGCCGGGACAGGTCACGCAGCGGCTGCTCAACATGCTCTCGCCTGAAGACCTCAGAGAGGCGCGCAAGCTGCTGGGGTACCCGGAAGAGAGCGTCGGGCGTATCATGACGCCGGACTACGTTGCCATTAAACCCGACTGGACCATCGCAGGCGCAATCGAGCACATTCGCCGGCGGGGGCACGAGAGCGAGACGCTCGCGATTGTCTACATCACCGATTATTCGGGGCGTCTGGTTGACGCACTCTCCCTGCAGCGGTTAATTCTCGCCGAACCAGACAAACTCGTGCAGGACATCATGGACTACTCCTTCATCAGTGTTTCGGCGTACGAAGATCAGGAAGAGGCGGTGCGCGCGATGCGCAAGTACGACCGCCTCGTGCTGCCGGTTGTGGATTCCGTCGGAGTGCTTCTGGGAATCATCACCAGTGACGACGTACTCGATGTTGCCGAAGAAGAGGCCACCGAGGACTTTCATCGTCAGGCGGCCGTTGCGCCTCTGAAGCGCAGCTATTGGGAAGTCAACATCTGGACCCTGTTCCGAAGCCGCATCGGTTGGCTGGCGGGCCTGATTGTGGTGAACCTGCTCTCATCCGGGGTGATCGCGGCCTTTGAGGAAGTGCTCGCCGCGTACGTAGCGCTCGCATTCTTCATTCCGCTCATCATCGATACCGGGGGGAACGCAGGATCGCAGTCAGCCATGCTGATGATCCGCTCCATCAGTACCGGCGACATCCGGCTCAACCAGTGGGGGAGGGTGGTGTTCAAGGAACTGGTAATTGGATTGATTATCGGTGTAGTTCTGGGGGTGATGGGGATGGCGCTGGGCACCTGGCGCGGAGGCGTGCAGGTGGGGTTGATCGTGCTTCTGACGCTCACCAGCATCATCGTTGTCACCAACTTCATCGGCATGATTCTCCCCTTCGTGCTGACGCGGCTCAAGATGGATCCTGCTATCGCCAGCGGTCCGTTGATTACCTCCGTTGCGGACGCCGTGGGACTGATCATCTATTTCTCGTTTGCGGTATTGATACTCCAGATGGCGTAGCCACAGGAGAGCCGGAACAGCCGGCTTGGGGGAACAGGTAGTGGAACCAACCATGGATCAGGCAATGCAGGATGAGCTCCAGGCGGTGTTGAATCGGGTAAAGGATCCGGAGAGCGGATTGCCGATCGCACGGCTTGGCGTGGTAGAGCGATTTCGATACAACGCGGATCGCAACGAGCTCGTGGTCTTCACCGAGTTTGGGTCACACATGCCGACGTGCATCACCTGTGTTGGCATTGCAACGATTGTAGTGGACGGGATTCAACGCCGGCTGCGCGAAGAGCTCGAGCGGGTGTTTCCCGGCATGACGATCACCCTCGTCTGAGCGCCCGGCCGCAGTGCGAACCCGGTTGAGCCTCGCCTCTGCGTGGGGAGTCATGTGCCTGATCGCGGTATGCGCGGCGGCCCCCGCCGAGGCCTCGGGAGTCGAGCCCCAGCGGGTGCAGGCGGTGTTCCGCGAACTGACGCTTCCGCTGCGGATTGGCGAGTTCTTCCCCACCCACACCTTTCACAGCGCCGCTCTCGGCAACCGCGAGGCGGGCTTCGGACTCATTCCCGGGTCGTTGCAGCGGGCGCTGTTTCCAACCGACCACCGGGTGTGGCGATACGCGGTGGGTCGCATCGAGCTCGCCGGCGCCACGCTGCTCATCACGTATCGCGATTTCTCCACCCGGGCGGCGGACGAGGCGGTGTACACCCTCGAGGTGCTGTCGCCGTGGATGGAGGAGGGCGAGAAGCTCACCATCGCCCGTCGGATGGCGAGAGTGGATGAGCGTGACGGGGACACCCCGATGTTTCGCTCGCACTGGTCGCAGGCTTCGCTGTACGAGATCGACGCGGGCGTGCGAATCACCATCTGGATCTCTCAGATGGATATCGAAATCGACAGCGACGACCCCGACCGCATGGTGCGCGTTCGTCGAGACTACCTCGTTCGGCACGACGGCACCATCGTCCCAAGACACGCGTACTGGTAGTTGGGTGTGATGGTGGGTGTTTTCCGTCGGTACTTGTCGCGATGGCGAAATATCACTACATTTTGGTATAGGTGACATTCCAAGTATACACAACGGACGGTTTTTTTGACGAGTTCTTCTCCCACGGTTCGCGTCCACGAGATCACGCGCGCCTGCTCGTCGACGCGATAAACACGCTTCCCCTCGGCGAGTTGCTGCGAAAACAGCACGCCGCCGAGAAGGTGCTGCTGCAGATGGGCATTACGTTCAACGTCTACGGTGATGCGGGCGGCACCGAGCGGATCTTTCCCTTTGACGTGCTGCCGCGCATTGTTCCCCAACCCGAATGGCGCACCGTTGAGCGTGGTCTTGGTCAGCGCGTGACCGCTCTGAACCGGTTTCTCGACGACATCTATCACGATCAACGCATCGTAAAAGATGGCATCATTCCTGCGGATCTGATTGCCAGCGCCGCCGGATTCCGGCCGCAGTGCGTTGGCCTTGATCCGCCCAAAGGCGTCTGGTGTCATGTCACCGGATCGGATCTGGTCCGCGACGGCAACGGAACCTTCTACGTTCTCGAGGACAACCTTCGCACCCCGTCCGGGGCGAGCTACATGCTCGGCAACCGCGTGGTGATCAAGCGGACCTTCCCGCGACTTTTTTCCGCGGCGCGCGTGCTTCCGGTGGCGGACTACGCCAACCGGTTGCGGTCGGCACTGGAGTACCTTGCTCCCGAAGGGCTGCCGAACCCCAGGATCGTGGTACTTACCCCGGGTATGTACAACTCCGCCTATTACGAGCACTCCTTTCTGGCGCAGCAGATGGGAGTGGACCTGGTGGAAGGCCGCGACCTGGTTATCGATAACGGGTACGTCTGCATGAGAACCACCCGAGGACTGGAGCGCGTGGATGTCATTTACCGGCGAATCGATGACGACTTCATCGATCCTTCGGCATTCCGCTCCGATTCAATGCTCGGCGTACCGGGACTCTTCGAAGCGTACCGGAACGGAAAGGTCGCGATGGCCAATGCGCCGGGCACCGGAGTGGCCGACGACAAGGTCATCTATGCGTACGTACCGGACATGATTCGCTATTATCTTGACGAAGATGCCATCCTGCCCAACGTTCCCACCTTCCTCTGCTGGCGCGATGCGGATCGCCGGCATGTGCTGGAAAACATCGAGTCCATGGTGGTGAAGGCGGCCAATGAATCCGGCGGCTACGGCATGCTCGTGGGGCCTGCCGCCACCCGGGCCGAGTGCGACGAGTTTCGGCGACGGGTAGCGGATAACCCGCGAAACTACATCGCCCAGCCGACCCTCGCACTGTCGCGCGTGCCCGTGCTCTGCGGGGATCACTTTGAGGGCCGACACGTTGACCTGCGGCCATACATCCTGATGACGGATCAGCCCTACGTGACCCCGGGTGGTCTCACCCGCGTGGCACTGAAGAAAGGCTCCCTGGTGGTCAACTCCTCCCAGGGCGGCGGCAGCAAAGACACCTGGATCGTGCCCGAGGCGGTTGGAAATGCTTAGCCGTGTTGCCGAATCCATCTACTGGATGATGCGCTACATCGAGCGCGCCGAAAACATGGCGCGGCTCATCGACGTGAACCTCACCCTGACGCTTGATTTGCCCGAGGAAACCGAGTCGCAGTGGCGCGCCGTGGTTACCACCACGGGAGACATCGCCGCGTTTGACGCGGCCTATCCGAAAGTGACCTCAGATGCGGTGATTGAGTTTCTGGTCTTCGACGAAGAGAACCCCAACTCGGTCTACCGCTGTCTTCGAGCCGCGCGCGAAAACGCCCGGTCGGTGCGAGAAATCATCTCGTCGGAGGTCTGGGAGCAGATCAATCAGTTCTATCTCATGATCACCACCACCCGATATCGGTCCGCTCTCGACGCCCCTTCCGAGTTTTTCCAACAGGTCCGGCTTTCCAGCCACCTGATTGAAGGAGTCATCAACGGGACGATGTCCCACGGCGAGTCGTGGCACTTTGCCCGCCTTGGTCGACTGCTTGAGCGGGGCGAGCAGACGGCCCGTCTGCTCGATACCAAGTACTTTCTGCTCCTGCCGTCGCCCGAGTACGTGGGATCAACCGTCGACGATATCCAGTGGTCGGCCGTGCTTCGCTCTGCAAGCGCATTCGAGATGTACCGCAAGCGGCACGGACGGGTGGAGCCGCATCGCGTTGTCGAATTTCTGTTGCTCAACCGGCTTTTTCCGAGAGCCACCCACTACTGCGTAATCCAAAGCGACGAATCGCTGCACCAGATCTCCGGCTCACCGGTGGGCAGTTTTCACAACGCCGGAGAGCGGGAGCTTGGACGGCTGCGGGGGGAGTTCGCTTTTTCTGAGGCTTCTGATATTATCAGTGGCGGTCTGCACGAGTACCTCGATCATCTGCAAACCAAATTCAGTCGCGTGGGAACCGGTATTCAGGAGACCTTTTTCGGCCTGCGTCCCGCGGTAACCGACGACACAACCACACCGGCTGCCAACGAGTAGCGCCTGCCGGCGAAACGGAGTTAACCCATGAGTTTCTGTCTGGGCATCAAGGTGGTGGACGGCCTGGTCGCCATCGCCGATACCCGTATCACCACCGGCTCTGAGCGCATTACCGCTCGCAAGCTCAACATCTTTCACGAGGGTGACGGGCAGTTTTTCATCATGACCTCGGGGCTGCGTTCCGTGCGCGATAAGGTGCTCACCTACTTCACCGAAATTCAGGAAAACCAGACGGATCCCGTCGACCGTCTCTTCAAGGTCGTGAACCGGCTCGCCGAGCTGATCCGCCGCGTTGCGGCCGAGGATAAGCCCTATCTGGAAGAGAGCGGTCTCAGTTTCAACAGCCACGCCATTGTGGGGGGGCGCCTTGCTGCCGATACGACGCACAAGCTTTTTCTGATCTATCCGCAGGGGAACTGGATCGAAGTGGGGGAAGGTTCTCCGTATCAGATCATCGGAACCGCGCACTACGGCAAGCCGGTGATCGATCGCGTGCTCACCTTTCACGACAGTCTGCAGACGGCGCTCAAGGTTGGGGTTCTCTCGTTTGATTCCACCCGTATCAGTGCCGCGGACGTCGGGTTTCCCATTGACGTGGCGCTGTTCCGGCGCGACAGTTTCTCCATCGTGCAGCACCGGTATGACGCGGAGGATCTCGCCGACATCACCTCGTGGTGGCAGGACAAGTTGCGCGAATCGGTGCGCACCCTGCCGGATAAGTGGATGGACGCCGCCTTTTCGCGGATCAGTGGCGCGGGCGATGTGCCGGTCTCGTGAACGGCGATGACAGGACGCTGACTGCACCGCATGCGATATACCATTCGGCACACTACCACCTACACGTTTGACCGCGCCGTATTCCTGGAGCCGCACACCGTCCGTCTGACGCCGCGTTGCGATGGAGCCTTTCACCCAACGAGCAATCATTTACTGGTCGAGCCGGCTCCCGCGGGTATGAGCGTTGGGCTCGACGCGTGGGGCAATACCGTCCACCGCGTCTGGTTCTCGGGGCTGACCGATACGCTGCGTATTGTGAGCGACTGCGCGGGCGAAGCGCTTCGGACGAATCCCTTCGACTATCTGGTTGAAATTCCGCTCCAGGAGTTTCCCCCGCGGTACCGCTCCGGCGAACGCGCCGCCCTTACCGCCTGCCTCGCGTCTGAGCCCTCACCCGCGGTGGAGGCCTTTGCGACTCGCGTGGTTGAGTCGATGGGGGAGGGGCCGTCTACCCCGGGCTTTCTTTCGGCCTTGAACACCACGCTCGCCGCGGAGCACACCTCCATCGTCCGACCGGAGGGGCCGCCCTACGACCCGGATACCACGCTGGCGACGCGCGAGGTTTCCTGCCGCGATCTTGCGGTACTGTTTATTGCCGTCTGTCGAAGCCGAGGAATCGCGTCGCGATTTGTCAGCGGGTACCAGGCGGGCGATCCCGACCAGAGCGACCGCGACCTGCACGCATGGGGAGAGGCGTATCTCCCCGGCGCCGGCTGGCGTTCGTACGATCCCACTCTGGGTCTGGTGGTCGCCAATCAGCACGTGGCGGTTGCCGCGGCCGCGCACTGGGAAGACGCCGCGGCGGTCACGGGAAGTTTTCGCGGCACCGGCGCCTGCAGCGCGCTGGACAGCACGATTGAGCTGCGTGTCGAGGCGTGACCATTGTCTGACAGAAATCAGTCGTCAATCGCGTGAAGCTGGAGGTGCTCCAAGTCGCAGAACTCGAGAGCGGCGATATGGGTAGACTCCAGAACGATGGGTGGCGCCACCCCGGCCCGGCGTGCCTCCTCCCAGCGCATGGCGCAGAGGCACCAGCGGTCGCCGGGCTTCAGTCCGGGAAACTGAAACTCCGGATGGGGTGTGGAGAGGTCGTTGCCCTTCGATATTGAGAACCGCAGGAACTCTTCGGTCATGACCGCGCAGACCACGTGGACACCCACATCGGATGCGCCTGTGTCGCAGCAGCCGTTTCGATAGTACCCGGTAAGCGGATCCTCCGAGCAGGTTTGCAGCTCTTCACCCAGCACGTTCTTCGCCATGATGAAGGGAAAGATACCGCACTGACGCGCATCGCGGCAAGGGCGCCTCCGATTACCGGGCGAAGTATCCGCCTGGTTCGCGGCGGTAGGTGTTGAAGAAGCGTGCCCGGGTTCTGGCGTTTGCGGCAGCGAAGGGAACCGCTATCGCGATCTCCCACGCGTCGCCAAAGTCCGCGTCGCGGGCGGTGTCAAAGATCTGGACTTCGTCGGCGGCCCCCAGATACGAAAGCAGGATCGGCGGCACGGCGGCACCGCGGGCAGCGAGAAAGGCGATCAGTTCTTCACGGGCCTGGTCCCGGTTGTCCGCGAAGGTTGGGGGATCAGTGGCAACGAGGTATTCGATTCCGGCTTTCGCACGCACCAGGTCGCGCAACGCGGGCGTGCTGTGGTGCCGGCGGAGAAAGGCGATGATCGCGTCGCGGCACTCGGCGGGCATTCCCGCGGACACGGTGACGTTTCCGAAGAAAAAGGCTGCGTGGGTCAGCTCCTGCGCCAATACCCCGAGGCCGCTCCAGACGGCAAAGAGGCCGGCAATCGCACGGTGCGCCTCGCGGTTCACCACCGACCGTCCCAGTTCAACCGCGCGCGTAAGATAGTCGCGTTGAAACTCCGGTGCAAAGTCAAAGAGGGTGGCGGTTCGAAGCGTCTCCACCCCAAAGTCACGGATGATCTGCGCGGTATCGGCAAAGCGATACATGGACACCAGCTGGCGGTGTTCCGCGTCCCAGGTTACCAGCTGCCGGTAGGTACCGGGGGTGGTGTCGAGCGGGTCGATATCGCGGGGAAGGTTGCGGCCCGCACCCACTCGGCGAAACTCTCGTTCACGAATCACCCCAATCTGGTTCATGCACGCGGGTTTATCCCATCCGTGAATGATGTGAATCGACAGCTGCATGAACCGCGTGACCACGGTATCGGGTGTGAGTTCGGCCTCGATTGCGGTCGGGTCTTCGTCTGCGGCCAGGTCAATCCAGTTCATGCGATCCTCCGTGTAGGTCCTGCCGGGTCAGCCAGGCGAAAAACTCGCCGGTTTCGCCGCTTCCCAGTGCGTGGACGTAGCGGCGAATTGCCCCCGCCCACTCGTCGTCACTGCGGCTTTGGTCGAGCCGGTGGGCCTCGATGGGTGTCCCAACGGTGAGCCGAAAGCGCCGCCCGCGCTGCCGGGCGAGCTCATCCACCAGAAGCAGCATCTCCAGGTTCAGCCGGATTCGCAGCCGTGCGCGAAGCCACGCAATGGCGTAGAACCTCCACGAGTTACGTCCGGCTATATGGACCGGGACGATGGTTCGACCGTGCGCACGCGATTTCTTCACAAAGGTTCTGGTCCACGAATAGTCGACGATGGGGCGCCGACGGTCTACCCGTCCGTCACGCCGTCCGTCACGTCGGTTTCGGTGCAACCTTGCGCGGGAGAACCCACCGGGGTCGGGGAAGCCGTCAGCGCCCGCCGGACGGCCGGTACGCCCGGCAGGAAATACCAGGAGCGGTTTCGAATCGGCAAATACCGCGTCGAGGCGGCGGAAGTGGTCGTGATTGCTGCCGTGCTTGTTCACCGGAACGAACAGCGGTGCCAGCGGTGCGAGCACCTGAACCAGGTCGTTGGCCGGCACCTGGGCGGCCCCGTAGGTTCGCATCAGCAGGTGCAGCAACATGATCGCGTCCGCACCCCCGTGCGGATGGTTGGCCACGACCGTGAGGCGATCCCCGTTTGCCGGAAGGGGCGCGCCGGCAATGCGCCAGGTGATGGGAAGTTCGTGTACCGCGAGGTCCAGCGCAGCCATGGGGCTCAGGCTCTGTGCGTCCTGCAGAAACGCACTCAGCTCCCGGCTGTGGGCGATTCGCTCCAGCAGCAGAAACAGCGCCACCGGAATCCTCCGGGCGAGCGCCGGATTCTTCCGGCGAAACAGCGCACGAACCGAGATGCTCTGCCGGGACGGTCGCGCGCTCTGTACTGTCAGGATCTCCTGTGTTGTTTCCTGCATCGCTGGTGCCGTTCGCAATTATCCCGGTCAAAGGCAGGCGTGTGAAGGGAATTTGCAAAAAATAGTTGTAAATGAAAAGAAAGTTCTTGATTCTTGATTGGAACGCGGTATGTTGATTGCATGAAACGTGTTGTCCTGTTTCTTCTGCTGGTGATGACGGGTTTGGTTGGTACGTTTGCGGCGCCCCAGGCGGAGCTGTGGGACGTCTGGCTACCCCACGATCCGGCGTCTCCCATCACGGTTGATCACAGCAGCTGGGATACCCTTCTGCAGAGATACCGAGTGCTCGACCCTTCGTCCGGTGTGGCGCTCTTTGCCTACGCTCGGGTGACGCCGGAAGACCGGGAGCTGCTGCAGCGCTACCTTCGCTCGCTGGAGGGTACCCGGGTCTCTGCGCTCAACCGGGACCAGCAGTACGCTTTCTGGGTCAATTTCTACAACGCCTTGACCGTCAAGGTGATTCTTGACCATTGGCCGGTCGCGTCGATCCGGGACATCAACCTGGGTGGCGGCCGTGCGTTGAGCCGGGGTCCGTGGGACGCCGCGCTCGTCGAAGTCGAAGGCAGGCCGGTCAGTCTGAACGATATGGAGCATCGCATCCTGAGACCAATCTGGAACGACCCACGAATCCACTACGCGGTCAACTGCGCGAGTATCGGTTGCCCCAACCTGCAGCCCGTCGCCTTCACCGCGGACATGCTGGAAGAGATGCTGGAGCGGGCCGCCCGCGAATACGTGAACCATCCCCGGGGCGTGGAAATCAGCGGGAACACCGCCCACCTTTCGAGCATCTACGACTGGTTCTCCTCGGACTTCGGGTCCTCTCGGCAGGAGCTCCTGCAGCACATCGCCGGGTACGCTCAACCCGAGCTTCGGCGCGCGCTGGGGCCCTTCCTATCAGGAAGCGGGCGCCTTCGGTACCGCTATGACTGGAGCATCAACGCGGCTCCGTGACACTCTGGCCCCGGCGGCCGGCAGCGCAGGGGCGGCAACCACCGATTGCATAACCATTCCAGCTCGAGTATGGTCTCTGTCGACTGTTTGTACTTGATGTAAAACCGTGTGGAGGCCGTATGGAGTCGACCGACAGCCGTCTTTCCGCCGAGGGTCTCGCCGAGCTTGCGCAGCAGGTGGAGGCGAACCTCGCGGAATCTACTGAACAGATCCGGAATATCAACGATGACATCCACGTGCTCTCGATAAACGCCAAGATCGAGGCCGCCCGCGCGGGCAACCACGGCACCGGGTTTGGCGTGGTTGCGGATCACATTCGAACCCTCGTCGCGCGGACCAACGCGGTGACTGAGCAGATGGAGTCACGGGTTCGCCGCCTGATGGGGGATCTGGCGGCCATGAGCGCTCAGCTTGGGGTGGAGGTTCGCGGTCAGCGATTTCAGCAGGTTGCGTTCAACGCCATCGATATCATCGATCGAAATCTCTACGAGCGCTCCTGCGACGTACGCTGGTGGGCTACCGACGCAAGTCTGGTTGAAGCGCTGATCCGCGGCACAACCGAAGCGGCTGAGCACGCAGGCACGCGACTGGGAGTGATCCTCGATTCGTACACCGTTTACTTTGATCTCGTGCTCGCCGATCGCTCGGGAACCGTTGTTGCCAACGGGCGCCCCGGCCGGTATCGATCGCTCGGCTCCGACGTTTCGCAGCAGCCGTGGTTCCGCCAGGCGCTTGCAACC